>JANQRQ010000284.1 GCA_028284485.1 Planctomycetaceae bacterium
TCTGGCCCGGCACTCGCGGATCGTTACGACACGCATCAACCACGACTAGTTTGAGCGACGCCTGCGATCGCCGCAGCTTCTCGTAAATGTTGTCGAGCGACACCAGCGTGGTCGCCACATCGAGCTGGGCTTCCGCCGGGCAGAAATAACTCGTCCCGCCGAAATGCACGCCATGCCCGCTGAGGGCGACCACCAGCATGTCTCCCCGCTCGGCGAAACCGAGGACCAGTTCCAATTGCCGTTCGATGTTGCCTTTGAATGGCTTGAAGCGGTTCTCTTCCGCCTTATCGTGTAGCAGCTTGATTTGCTTTTCGGGAAAACCGACCGCCACAAGCTGATCACGCAGCGCGACCATGTCGGCCCCGCAGTAATTCAGATCGGTCGCCTGGGCATAATCATCGACGCCAACGAGTACCGCCCAACGCTGGCCTGAGAACTCGTCGGCAAGAGTAGAAGTAGTCGATCCCAAAACGATAGCGGCGGACGATATCAGACAGAAAACACCGATCCATCGTCGAAATCGAGGGATCTGTTTGGATTGGCAACGATACTCGGCACTGCTGGACAAGCCAGCAGTGGCACCCGCGCGGGAGTCAGGTTTGAATTGCCGATGAAACTCCGCACTGCTGGACAAGCCAGCAGTGGCACCCACCGCCGGATTGGGATCGGGAATGATCTGACGCAATTCGTGTCCGAACATCAATCGCTCTCCCGAATTGTTCTCTCCAGACAAACGGAAAGTCAGTGTCTCAGCTTATTTGACGACTCCAATCAAAGCCGTTGCGCGAGTTCGTGTCGAAAATCTGATGGGATCCCCGATTTCGGCGCGCAACGAGCGTTGCGAGCCGCGTCTTCGTTGTTGATGGCAGCACATGGCCGCCAGCCAGATCGGCGAATGCATGTATGTCCCTTTGTACCAGAGAGATCGGGAGAAAGCAAAAATGACTTCTTTCACAAATCGACACCGACAAACGGCATTGTGGGCCTTGGTTTTTGTGGCCGTGACCGCGAAATCTCTACCTGCCCAAACGCCCGGTCGCAGTAGTTTGCTCCCCAACCCGGTGCCCTCTGCCGGCGGTCGGGTGAACATCAGCGATCCTCAGCGTGGCCAAGGGGCCGGACGCTTCAACACCCCGCGCAACGGCGGACGAAATCACAATGGCGTCGATCTGACTGCACCAGTTGGAACGCCCGTGCAAGCCGCCCAAGGGGGTGTGGTGATTCGCAGCGAATCGTTCACTCCGCAACCCTATTCCACGGTTAATACGCCGCCGCTGCCGGGGATCGGCAATCGGTTTGACGGTGCAGGCAATCGAATGAATGGGGCGGGCAACCGAGTCACAATCCAGCACGATGACGGAACGTATACCTCTTACTTCCACTTAGAGGGCGGTAATCAGCCTAGCGTTGGCGAGCGTGTGGTCCCCGGTCAGGTGATCGGCAACGTCGGTACCAGTGGCAACGTGCCTGAAAATGCCGATCCGCATCTGCATTTCGAGGTGCGCGATAACAACGGTAACCCGGTTGAGCCGCGATTCATTGAAACGTCACAACCTAGCCAGACCGCCGGGAACAATTCTCAGAACAACGACCGGCCTGCCGTTGCGAATCCGCCGTTACCCGAACCGGAACCGCGCAATAACCAGCCCGTCGTCCCCCGCCGACAACCCGGCACCGAGTTGCCGACCGCTTCGATCACGAAGCTTTGAGATTGTTCGTTGCCGTCCGCCCAACTTGAAGTTGTGCATTATCAGTAGTTTGATGCGACGACACGTGAGTGTGGGAGTGAGCAACTTCCACTTTGGTAACCTGATACGTGAGCGAGAGATCGAGTTATGTCACTCTTGGTAACCCGACGCGTCAGCGAGGGAATGATGCTTTGCAGCATTGGTCAACCGATCCGAAAGTGAGGGAGTTTGCGGTGTCGACGTCGGTGACTCGACACCTGAATCGAGAACGAAGTGCGGCTAATCGCTCTGACCTAATACCAATCGAGAGGTGAAGAAATTTCATCCCTCGCTGATGCGTCGGGTTACCACAAAGGTAGGTGCGCAACTTCAAGAAGCGCTCGCCAGGTCAAACTGTGGAACACCGTCGCTGCTGTAATCTCAGCAGAGTCGAATTCCGCTTGAGTGGTTCGGCGATCGCGGGTTTAATGTGATGGGAGACTTCACCACGAAGTCAGAATCGAAAGTGGAAAAGAATCGCCAATGTTCAGCCACGCGAACTTATTCAAGTTCAAAATCAGCATCGTCACGATCGCGTTGTGCGTTTTCTCGGTTCCTGCGTCGGTTGAGGCGACATCTTGGGCGATCCTGATCGGGGTGGACGATTACTTTCAGGCGCAGGACCTGAAGTACTGCGGAGCCGACCAGAACGCGCTGGCAGTTCGCTTGAAACAATCGGGCTTCCCCGAAAAACAAGTCTTTCTGTTACACGACAAGGCGACCGACGGTCGTTACCGTCCCACCAAACGGAACATCGAAAAGCAATTGCAACTGGTGCTCGGATTGGTCGAGCGGGGCGACGTCGTGCTGCTTTCCTTTAGCGGACATGGGCTGCACTTTGGCGGCAAGAGTTACCTTTGTCCGAATGATGCCGAACTCGATGACCCCAACACGCTGATCAATACCGAAGCGGTCTACGATCTGCTGAAGCGCTGCCCGGCTTCGCTCAAAGTGTTGTTGGTCGATGCCTGCCGCAACGATCCGCGACCCGGTGGACAGCGCAGCTTGACTGCCACAAACGAATCGACAGCCTTGGCCCGTTCATTTCAGGAAGCAACGCCGGAGGGGATCGTGCTGCTCAACAGTTGTGCGCCGGGTGAGATCTCCTGGGAAGAGGAAGAGTTCGGCCATGGCGTCTTCATGAACTTCGTGCTGGGAGGTCTGAAGGGAGAGGCGGATGGAAACAGCGACGGCGCGGTGTCGCTAGCCGAATTGGCCCGATACGCGAATTTGAACACCAAGGTGCATGTCGCTCGCCGATACAACGATTCGCAGCGGCCCTTTATCACCAACGAGTCCACCCTCGATGCACTCGACTTCAAGTTTTCGATCGGGTCGCCAGGTGCGGCCGAACTGATCACGAATTCGATCGGGATGAAGCTGAAGCTGATCCCCGCTGGTGAGTTCATGATGGGGAGCAGTATCAGCGCGGAGGAAGTCGAGCGGCAATTCAAAGCCTTTGAAGCGGACGCACAGTCTCACTCTGGCGAGCAACCGCGACACCGCGTGCGGATTACCAGACCGTTCTATTTGGGAGTACATGAAGTAACGGTCGGGCAATTTAGGCGTTTCGTGAATTCCGCCGGCTACGAAACGGAACCGGAGTCAGACAGCAAGGGTGCTCACGGCTGGAATGAGTTCGAACGCAAATTCGAAGGCCCCGACCCCAAGTACAATTGGCGAAATTCCGGGTTCGTACAAACCGATTCGCACCCGGTGGTCAACGTAACCTGGAACGACGCGGTCGCGTTTTGCAAATGGCTAAGTCGCCAGGAAGAAGTTCAGTACCGGCTGCCGACCGAGGCGGAGTGGGAATACGCCTGCCGGGCCGGCACGACGACGTTGTTTTACAACGGCAACGATCCGGAAAGCCTGGCCCAGGTCGGAAATGTGGCTGACGGGACGTTTGGAGCGAAGTTCTCGGCCTGGAAACCGATCTCAGCCCGCGATGGTTATGTGTTCACCGCGCCGTCGGGCCGGTTTCAACCGAATAGCTTCGGCCTCTACGACATGCATGGAAACGTCAATGAATGGTGCAGCGATTGGTATGGAGTGGATTATTACGAAACATCTCCGATCACTGCCCCCAGCGGTCCGGACTCTGGCTCCTTTCGGGTACTTCGGGGTGGGTCGTGGCATAGCGATCCGGATGGTCTTCGTTCCGCGTTTCGCAACCGGTCCTCACCCGAAGACCGTTTCGTCTTCGTCGGTTTCCGCGTCGTGCGAGTGGTGGAGTAGCTGTTTCTCGTTTCCGACGCGCTATATCTGATGAACCGCGCGTTGAAAACTGACGTGCCAGTGAAGGCAAACCGGAAGAATCTTTCGGCCGCGCTTTTCGAAGTTGCGCATGTTCAACTTAGGTAACCCGACACGTAAGTGAGGGACCAAGTTATTCAACTCTCGATTGGTATTGAAACGGAGCATTTGCTCCAACGATTCTCGAACTGTACGAGAGTTGATGATCCAAAGGCCGCGAAATGCGCAACTTCAAAACTCACGCTTTAGGATTGAATTATCACGACCGGCGCATTGCGGCTTTCGAAGATTCCTATTTCGTACGACGGGGCCCGCAAGCTAGCGCTTTGCGGCTCAGGAAGATTGCTCTTCCGAGCGTTTCCATCTGCACCGCCGTCTGCTCAATCGCGAACTTGGCCAAGACAGATCGATGCGGCTGCACCGACACCTTCAATCCGAAATCGGCAAAAGTGGAAAATTGCTTCCGGCGGCGTTGGCTTCTACGAATTGTTCCTCACCCAAATAGAGCCGGGTGATGTTCGGCACTTTGTCCTGCGCGTAGTTGAACCATTCACGGATGTCGAGCGTTTTGTCGTCGGGCGAGCGAATCGGCTGGTTCCGCAGCGGGCCGGGGACTGGGGCGCCGGCACCGGCGAGCAGCGTGTAACTCAACACGCCATGTTCAAGATCTTCAATTTCGTGCGCTTCAGCCGACGCAGCGGTCGCGGCAATGATAAACGTGCCGGTCGCGCGGGACATCCGTTCGAGTGCTCCCCGGAAGGCGAACGGATTGCGGGCCGTGCGCGTCAAGGCGACCGCGCCGCCCGATTGACAGGTGTCGTAGATCAACACCCGCTTGAGGGCCGGCACTTTCCCCAGCGCTTCGTTCAATTCGTCCCCCGGTAAACCTTGGCGACGGATGTCTTCTTCGAGTCGCTCGGCGGTGCCGACAAATTCGTGCGGCAGAAAATAGTACCGTTGTCCGACCATCGTGCCATGCCCTGCCAGGAACAACACGAACGTATCCTGCGGCTGCGCGACGGCGGCGACTTGGCCAATCGTGCTGAGGATTCCCTCGCGGGTGGCGTCTTCATCGAGGACGCGGGTGACCTTCACGTTTCCATCGCCGTATAAGGCCGGACCGCGGGTCTGGAACATCGCAGCCATCGATTCGGCATCGGCCTTGGCAAAACGCAGCCGCATGGTGTCTTCTGCGTATTGACTCACGCCGACCGCCACCAAATGCAGCGTGGGATTGGCGAGCGGCTTAGCATAATTCAATACGAGCCGGGCCGGTTCGCTTTCCCAGGACCCGTCTTCACTGGCAGAAAAGACTTCGATTTCATTCGTTCCTTCGACCAGCGAAACGGTGAAGGAGCGTTGTAGCTGGTTGCCGTTTTGTTGCGATTCGCCGGGGCTGATCACGCGGGCCCCGTTGTGCAACAGCCAGGGCGGTTTGATTCCGCCGCCGCGGTCGGTCACTTTGACCGATAGCTTTACGTTCAGTTCATTGACGGTATCGGAACTTGGCTTGTCGACCCATTCCACATCGGGGGCGGCAACGCGTGCGAATTCCTGGGTGGGGAGCGGACGCTCGCCGTTGTCGATCGCTGTCATCAAACCGGGGTAATAGAAGTCCTGATAGAAGCGATCAGCGGGGACGACATTTAGCCCACCACCGACGCGAAAGGCAACCTCACGCCGTGCGACGGCTGTTCCGTCGAACAGTCCCTCGGGGGTTGTGGCGAGCCATTCGGTCGGCGGTTTGTCAGCGTCGGTTTTGACGCGAGTCCAGCGAACGAGTTCGCGCTGCGTATCGACGTCCCAAATCCGCAAAGGTTGCCCCGGCCCTATTGTGATAAGTCGATCTCCGTCCGGGTTGAGCGCTGCCAACCCTTTCGAGATATCGAACATCAACGACTGACCTGTGGCGACATCCCAGACTGTAGCGCCGGTCCTGTTCGAGCTTTCCTCGGCGAACAAGCGACGACTGTCGGCCGAGAACCGCAGCGCCGATCGGCTTCCCACATACCCACTAAGCGTCTTGATGTAGCGGCCGCTCTGTAGGTCCCACAGCAGGACAACACTGTTCTTCCAGTTTCCGTCATTCAATACGGCTTGTCCGGTGGCAGCGTATCGTCCATCGGGTGAAATCGCGAAGGATGCTTGTGTGTAGTAGTTTTCGTCCTTTGTGGTCGACAGCGTGTGCAGGATACGTTTCCGTTCGACATCCCAAATCTCGCCGTGATTGAATCGATTGCGTGCGTTGTCATATTCGGTGATGGCGCGAGTCAATAGATAGCGACCATCGCGGCTGAGCGCCGCATCAAACGCGTACTCGTCCGGTCCAAAGTTCCCTCGGAACTGTCCGGTATCGCATTCCCAAACATGAACAGTGCCCGGAACAGTCACCGCGATCGATCCAGAATAGTCAGTGCGAATAACTCTGTAGAATCGCGGAACCGAAAAGTCATTGATGAGCCGGCGAGATTTCTGATCAAAGACCAGGATGCGGTCTCTGTCGTCAGCTTCGTGTTCTCCACGATACAAAACTCGCTTGCCATCTGGAGATACGGTACATCCAAAGAGTCGTTTACCGTTTGGATCTTCAAAACTCTTACCTGGCTGCCCCGTACGAACATTGAACGATTCTCCTCCGTAGAATACGACTTCGTCTGTTCCGGGTACGAATTCCAGATCACTTTCGCCCTGTTTTGACTGCGCTACGCTTGTCGAAGATTTCAGCGATGGCAAGTCATATAGCGTACCGCCGCTATATAGTTGCTCAGCTTTGCGCGAAACGGCTAATGGGTAACCGTATCCGTCAACGTTCACGAGGTCGCTTGTCGAGAGATCGGCGAGCGAAAGTCGCGCTAATCGGCTTTGATCCTCTTCACGAAATAGGATATAGAGTTCACCGTCATTCGAGGACAATGCGAGCCGCCGCGCCTGTGTCGTTTCGCGTTGCGAAATCAACTCTCCGGTTTCGGCATTCCAGATGGCAATTCGGGACTGGTCTTCATCCGTATCCGATAGGGGACCGATTGTGATCAGCCGCTTTCCCGACCGATTGTAAATGGCATCTGTTACTTTTCCCGTGGAGAACACAGCCACTTCGGATCCTGTCGACATTTCCCAGGCGACACATACCTTTTGCTCTTCAAGCCACGGCGCTGGAATCCCCAACAGAATCTGACCGGTGTGATCGAATCGAATCTTGTAGATATTGCCGTTGAATTTATTGGATTTCAAACTGCGGATTCGTCTGCCGTTACTCAGACTCCATATGTCGACGGTTTCGTCGTAATTCGCTGTGGCAGCATAACGGTGGTCCGGGCTGATCTCCATTGCGGTAGAAGTGCCGATTTGCACTGACCCAACGGGTCGCCCGCTATCTCGGTCCCAAGTGATCAATTCACTATCGTCGGAACTAGTCGTAGTGTTGCCATGGGCTGTATAGATCTGTCGGCCGTCGGTGGAAAATCCGAAACCGTCCAAATCTCGTCCCAACCCGTACCGGCGGAGTACGCGGAGTGTCTTGGCATCGAGCAACGTTGCCGCATCACCGTCTGAGGCCAGTAGGTAATGCCCGTCCGGACTGAAAACTGCATTGAGTCCCGTATCGACCGACTGCACGACAAGTTCCGGTTGATTGGCCGTACCGAAATCGACTTCCACCCGCCGACCGCGCGATAGCACGACACTTCGCGATTTGACCGAGCCGTTCGGCAATGCCGCTTCGAGCTTATAGATGTAGCTTCGGCCGGCCGGAAACGGCGACATGGTAAACACACGCCGCGTCGCTGCATATGCAGTGCCATTCACGGAGATCACCGCACCCTCAGGAGCGCTCACGACAATTTCTGCCGCGTCGGAGGCGAGTCGGTTGGTCTGCGCGTGAGCCGAGGGAAGACCATCGCCACTACTGAAGCCGATCAGGCAGAATGCCGCCCCCCATGCACATAGACGATTGGACATATGTCACTCCGCACTGACTTGTCGAACGATACGCTCGTCAAATTATCGTATCGCGTGTAATCGAATCGAGCAAAAGAAATCATCGCACGCCGTTGCAGTCCACGAGCGGAGATGTGATGAAGCGAGTCGGTTTTGAAAAGCGGTGCAGAATGCGGTGCAAATTTTTCACGAAATGGCAGTCAAACGGTGCGTGACACGAGCGGTCAGAATGTACCAGAAGAGCACAAATACCAATCGAAAACCGTGGCAATCGCAGGCTCAAACAGGCATTGCTCCAAAGAAAACAGGGCTTCCGGAATGTCCTCCGAAAGCCCTGCGAGTGGACGATACTGGACTCGAACCAGTGACCTGCACGTTTCCATCGCCGTACAACGCCGGACCCCGGGTTTGGAACCTCGCGGACCGTCTCGGGGGCGCTGAAATCCTAGGCAGTCGGTATTATCTGTGAATATACTGAATGTTACCGACAAGATGTCGTCTCGCGTGACTTGTGCAGAGGACAAACATCTATTGTCTCATATCTGCCCGAATTCGCGTGCCGATGTGTCGGACAGGGAATTGTGAATTGCTCTAGATCGATCTTGAGGTGGATGAGGACGTGAAAGTAATTCTCCTAGCAATCGGCATTTTGGCGATGTCGATCGACTGCAGTGCACAACAGACAGTCAATTTCAATCGGGACATACGTCCAATTCTGTCGGACCTGTGTTTTCAATGTCACGGCCCGAGTGGACATGATCGACAAGCAGAACTGCGACTCGATCGAGCCGACGGGCCGGATGGAGCCTACCGGACTCTCGATGAGTCGTACGCGATCAAACCAGGATCGATATCAGACAGCGCGTTGTGGTACAGGATCAACGCAGACGAAGATGAGGTGATGCCCCCGGCAGATTCGGCGAAACGTCCTTTGACGGCCAACGAGAAGGCGATCATCAAACGTTGGATTGAAGAGGGGGCACAATACGCAGACTTCTGGGCATTTGTGCCACCACAAAAGCCGGACACGCCCACGGTTAAAAACGGGGAATGGAGTCAATTTCCGATCGATCGGTTTGTTTTGCGCCGGCTCGAGGCGGAAGGATTGAAACCAAAACAGCAAGCGGATCGCCGCACTTTGATCCGGCGGCTCAGCTTGGATCTCACTGGACTTCCGCCGACTCGGCGAGAGATTCGCAGCTTTTTGTCGGATACTTCTGCGGATTCCTACGAGCGTCTTGTCGATCGCCTGCTGGATAAGCCCCAGTATGGCGAACATATGGCGAAATACTGGTTGGATCTGGTGCGTTTCGCAGACACAAACGGTATTCACCACGACCATTATCGCGAAATGACTCCCTACCGCGATTGGGTAATTCGGGCATTCAACCAAAACTTGCCGTACGACCAATTCGCGACGTATCAACTCGCCGGCGATTTGTATTCTGAACCGACTCACGACCAATTGATCGCGTCCGGTTTCAACCGTCTGCACCTGATCATCGACCGTGGGACGGCACTTCCGGAAGAAAGCTTTACGCGCAACGTTGTCGATCGTGTTACGGCGGTGGGCACTGCATTCCTGGGACTGACCGTGCAGTGCGCTGTGTGTCATGACCACAAGTATGATCCGATCACGACGAAGGATTTTTACCAGCTTTTCGCGTTTTTCAACAACTTGGATGGGACGCCGGAAACCGGGGGTCGATCCGGCACCGATTTTCAGCGTGGATTACAGCCTCCGTATGTCAGCCTGGCTAGCGAATCGCAGCAGGCAAAGCTGGAAGAGCTTCAGCAGCGGGTCGATGAAGTCAAGCAAGAGATCTCTCGAATCGAGCAACAAGTCAACGAGGCCGGTGACGAATCAGTCAAGTCGACGATTGAGGAAAAGTTACAGCAAGCCAAACAGGAACTTGAGAAACGTCAGGGCGAACGGCAAACGTTTGAGGCGACAATTCCCGTGGCGATGGTTATGAAAGAGAAGGCCGACCCGAGACCCGCCCATATTCTGAGACGCGGCGCGTACGACAACCCCGGTGAACAAGTCGAGCGCGATTCGCCGGCTTTCCTACCCCCCATGAAGAACAAGGGCGGTATCCGAACCCGCATGGACTTGGCCGATTGGTTCATGTCGGACGAGCATCCCCTGACTGCGCGAGTGGCAGTCAATCGATTTTGGCAACAGCTGTTCGGGGTTGGCATTGTGAAGACATCGGAGGATTTCGGTGTGCAAGGCGATTGGCCCAGCCACCCGGATTTGCTTGACCATTTGGCTGCGTCGTTTATCGAGTCCGGGTGGGACGTCAAAGCGCTGCTCAAGCAAATCGTTATGTCCGCAACTTATCAGCAAGCCTCCGAAGCGACGCCCGATGAATTCGAAAAGGACCCAGAAAATCGCCTGTTGTCTCGCGGTTCGCGTTTTCGAATGGACTCTGAAGTGATTCGCGACCAACTGCTAGCGACCAGTGGGCTATTGAACGGCGACTTGTACGGAAAAAGCGTTAAACCGCCACAGCCGGCAGGGCTGTGGACTGCGGTCAGCATGCCGAGTTCTTATCCGCGCGAATTCAAATCCGACACGGGCGAGAAGGTTTACCGTCGTAGCGTTTATACGTTTTGGAAGCGAGGTATGCCGCCACCTCAAATGACGATTTTAAATGCACCGTCGCGGGAAGTTTGTATTGCCCGGCGAGAGCGTACGAACACCCCGCTCCAAGCATTGCTATTGATGAACGAGTTGGAATATCTAAAGGCAGCACGCCACTTGGCCCACGAGACGGTAGCGAATCGTACGTTAACTCCAGCTGATCGATTGGCAGCGGTCTATGAGACGATTACATCGAAACTGCCTGACACCGACGAAACAGAGGACTTTCTCAAAATGGTCGCAGACTTGGAGTCGATCTACCGCGACAACACGCAGCTCGCAGAACAACTTTGCGAAGGCGTTGAGTTGCACGAGGGAGTTTCGATGGCGGAACTTGCTGCGTGGACGTTGCTGGTCAGCACGATCTACAATCTCGACATTACCAAGACGCGGGGTTAGTTGTCATGCGCGATCTCTTCGAACAGCATAACGGTCTGCAGGCTCGACGACAGTTCTTAAAGACGTCGGGCATGGGCTTGGGCGTTACTGCCTTGGCCTCATTGCTGCCACAGAACAGCGCGGCTCAATCGGCGTTTCATCACACGCCGCGTGCCAAGCACGTTATCTTCCTTTTTATGGCGGGTGCACCCAGTCAGATCGATTTGTTCGACTACAAGCCGCAACTTGGGAAGCTTTTCAAAGAACCACTGCCCGAAAGCATCAGCATGGGGCAGCGTGTGACGGCGATGACGAAGGGCAAAACCCAATTGGTCGCGCCGTCGAAGTATCAGTTTCATCGCCAGGGAGAAAACGGCATTTGGATGTGCGAGCTGTTTCCGCACCTATCCAAAAAGGCGGATGATCTTTGCATCATCAATTCGATGCATACCAACGCGATCAACCATGACCCCGCCAAAACGTTTATCTGTACTGGGTCCGAAATCCCCGGCAAAGCGAGCATGGGGGCTTGGTTGAGCTATGGCCTGGGGTCGATGAACCGCGACTTGCCTGATTTTATCGTCCTGACATCGGCGTACTGGACCGGTGGCACGCGCAATGTTCAAGCTCTCTATAGCCGCCTGTGGGGGAGCGGATTTCTACCTTCGAAGCATCAGGGGGCCGCGTTTCAAACTTCCGGTGACCCGGTACTGTTCCTGTCGAATCCCAACGGTATCGATCGCGATGTCCGCCGACGCATGCTTGATGCCCTGGGCCAGGTGAATCAGAAGCACTTTGCCGAGATCGGCGATCCCGAGATACAAACGACTGTTGCCCAACAAGAAATGGCGTTTCGCATGCAGGCATCGGTACCGGAGTTGACCGACGTTTCAGGGGAACCGCAACACGTTGTTGATCTCTATGGGCCTGAAGTTCAGAAGAATGGTTCCTTTGCTCGAAATTGCCTGCTGGCCCGGCGGATGGTGGAACGAGGAGTGCGATTCGTACAGATCTTTCACCGCGGTTGGGATCACCATACGATTCTGCCAAAACAGTTGCCGGGTCAATGCTTCGATGTCGATCAGCCGTCGGCGGCGTTGCTGACTGACCTGAAACAAAATGGGTTGTTGGACGACACCCTCGTTGTTTTTGCCGGTGAGTTCGGTCGTACGGTCTACTGCCAAGGCAAACTGGAACGTGACGATTACGGCCGCGATCATCATCCACGATGCTTCTCAGCGTGGATGGCAGGCGGCGGCATCAAAGGGGGAATCTCCTACGGTCAAACCGACGAGTTCAGTTACAACGTTGTTCAAGATCCGGTGGCTGTGCGCGACCTGCATGCGACCATCCTTCACCAACTCGGTGTCGACCACAAAAAGCTCGTTTTCCCCTTCCAGGGCCTGGATCAACGCTTGACCGGCGTCGAACCGGCGCAGGTTGTTAACGGGATTCTTGCGTAACAGCCGCTATTCGACACACCATTCCTCGGTGATAACTGCATCTTGATTCGACGTGGCCAGAATCACCGGGTGAGCGATTCCACCGTTCCGCGACTCAAGGCTAGCGTGAATCGCCAGACACACCGAATATGAGCACCAAAGATGGGATCTTTGCCGCTATCTTGCGGCAGTCTTGCCTGCACACACTGCGTAGCGAGTCATGACTGTCGTGCCACTGGCAGTCGTAGTATTACGATCACTCCGATCGCCGCGAGCAGTGTCACGGCCAGCGTTGGCCACAGTGACCGGCCAGAGAAAAACACGGTCAGCGCCACTGCAATTGTTACGATGATGATGGCTTTGACCTTTACGTCGCGTCGCACTCCGCCGTGTACCTGCCAATCCACGAGAATCGGACCTAACAGCCGCGATCGCAACAAAGCCGCGTTGAGTCGTGGCGATGATCTGACAAGCAAGTAGCTGGTCAGTAACAGGAACGGTGTTGCTGGAATCACGGGCAGCAATGCCCCAAGTACGCCTAGTACAAAGAAGATTCCCGCGCCACAAAGATACACGCCCCGTCTCCATCCAGACACAAGTGCTTGTATCGGAGACGAGCCGTTTTCAAGATTTGACGGACACGGTTCAGCCGGTAGCTGCTCTGAATTTCGAGTAGGCTCTTCGACCATCAGAGACTCTGGGCTGGGCTATGGAGGTTAATCGAATACCGGGCGCTGTTTGATCATGGCTGCTATCGCAGATTCTGTGACTCTATCAAACTCATCACGACGATGTGGGTCAACGTTGAGTAGGTTTCTTATAGTCGCCCCAGTTTCGGAGTGACTCCATAATTGCCAGCGATCCATGCGATGCGGCAGAAAAACACACCGCGAGCGGGCCGACAATGACTCCGCCGTTGCTGACAACTCTTACGGTACTCGTCGAGAATAGTCCCCTGTCGTCCGACCCCTCCAATGAGAGCAGGGCTTCCGGAAAGCCATCCGAAAGCCCTGCGAGTGGACGATACTGGACTCGAACCAGTGACCTCCACGATGTCAACGTGGCGCTCTAACCAATCTGAGCTAATCGTCCGGTCGGTGCGAAATATATCGCAAATCGCTTTTCACGTGCAAGTGAGGTCAATTCCCTTTTGCAATCGATTTGGAATTGTCCGCCGTTTCTTCGTGGTTGTCAAACGACGGACGCTGTAAACTTACGAATCTTACATTTCTTCGTTCGTAACGCGTCAGTTTGTAGAAAAGGGAGCGATTCGTGCGACTTGCCACGTTGGAGAATTCAGAGGGACAGCGACCGGTTGGCGTTGTCGAAGAGGGTGGAAATTCCCGGTTTGTAGATATCACCGCAATCGATTCCGACCTGCCGCGATCGGTTAAAGGGATCCTCTCGGTTGCCGATGGAGTCGAGCGGGCAGCCGGTGCCACACAAAAGGGAGCTGCCGACGGCGCGTTTGTCGAAGGCGAATTGCGAGCCCCGATTCCACATCCCGACAAGATCATTTGCATCGGGCTCAATTACCGCGACCACGCTGAGGAAAGCGGCATGGATATTCCGCCCGAGCCGGTCTGCTTTAGCAAATTCGTTAACACGATTATCGGTCCGGGTGAAACGATCAAACTGCCAGCTGTTTCTGAGCAGGTCGACTACGAAGCGGAATTGGTCGTGGTCATCGGCAAGAGCGGCAAAAATATCGCCCAGTCAGAGGCGCTTGCGCATGTTGCCGGTTATATGAATGGTCACGACGTTTCAGCACGCGATTGGCAGATTGGGCGCCCGGGCGGGCAATGGTTGTTGGGAAAGACTCCTGACACGTTTGCTCCGATTGGCCCCTACTTGGTTACGGCTGATGAGATTCCCAATCCCAACGAGTTGCCCATTGCGTTGCGTCTGAATGGCGAAACGATGCAGGATGGGAACACCAGCGCGTTCATTTTCACCGTAGAAGAGTTGATTGCGCACCTTTCCAAAATCGTCACATTGGAGCCGGGGGACATCATCTTCACTGGAACGCCGCCTGGGGTGGGCATGGCCCGCAAACCGCCGGTCTTTTTGAAGCCGGGGGATGTAGCCGAAGTCGAGATCGCCGGCCTGGGGATTTTGAGTAACCCAGTTGCCGCAGAATGAGTGACGGGACCGGTTGCTGCTCAGTTCTTCGCAGCGTTTGCGGCCGCCTCTTCAGCGGGTGTCGTTGGCATAGCGTTGTGCGGTGCGGCCGGCGAGGAATGGCCATTTCGCTTCGCCGATCGCAGTTGCTCGGGTGAGACCTTGCGCACAACTCCACCATCGATTTGAAAGATCACATCGCCAAGAATCTTGGCTTCGGTTTTGCTGTGGGTAATATGCAGGGCCGTCACACCGGTATGTTTTTGGACCGACTTCAATAGCGCGTACATTTCCTCGCGTGTCGATTCGTCGAGTGCACTCAGCGGCTCATCCAGGCATAGCACGCCTGGCTTGGCAGCTAAGGCTCGCCCCAACGAAATTCTCTGTTGCTCGCCGCCACTGAGCCCGATGGGATAGCGGTCTAACAAGTGTTGCACACCGAGTAGCTCTGCGAGTTCCTCGACCCGTTTGTTGATATCCGCTTTTTTCCAACTACGAATCGACAATGCGAACCCGATTTGGTCGCGGACCGTCATCGTCGAGAATAGTGCGCCATCCTGCGGGACGAATCCGATGCCGCGTGCAGCCGGTTTGAGGGTCGTTACATTGCGCCCCATCAACGAAATTCTGCCGGAGACCACCGGCTTAAGTCCGCAAATCGTCTCCAACAATGTCGTTTTGCCGCTCCCGGTCCGCCCCATCAAAATGGCGTATTGACCGGTTGCGACTTCGAATTCGACATGCTTCAAGGCGAACGTGCCGACGCGCACTGACAGATTGTCGACGTAAATCACAATAGACTTCCCGCGGAGTGTTTTCGCCGCACATGGCTGGGAACAACAACACGGCACGATTTGGCCGAGGGGCTACTAATTCAGCTTAACCGAGATTGCGCCGCGATAGCAAGTTGTCGACAAGCGCATCACTCACCTGTTTTCCCATGATTCGACGTTCGTACGTGGAAAATAGGTGCGGATTTAACATCTGCGTCGGGAAGCAGACAGAATCCGGAACGGCGAATCCGGGAGAAACCTTGACTCATGGCTGGCGAACATCGAGTTCGACCAATTCCATTTCCTGCAGCTTTTGAGCCTGATCGGAATCGGTAACATCACTGTGGCAAGCCGCTTTCGAGTCACCGGCCCCCATGACATTTTTGGTTTTCGAGGCCAGCCTGTGAACCTCGTCTGGGCTGAGGACTCCCCGTTGCTCGAGGATTCGCTGCTGATCGTCGGTTAAGGCAGCTGAAACCTTGGCGCGGTCCCAAGAGAACTCTGCTTCCTTACCTGATGCGAATTCAACGATTTCTTTCGAAATGCGCACACTGCACCAATCGTGACCGCACATGGCGCAAAAATCGGTATCCACATCGAGATCTTCGTCATGAAGCGCCCGTGCCGTATCCGGGTCGAAGCTGAGTTCGAAATGCTTCTCCCAGTTGAGGGCCGCCCGCGCTTTTGTCAATTCGTCGTCACGGTCACGGCTACCGGGGATTCCCAACGCGACGTCGGCAGCATGGGCCGCAATCTTGTAGGCAATGCACCCTTGCTTGACGTCGTCTTTCTTGGGGAGCCCCAGGTGCTCTTTCGGCGTCACGTAGCACAGCATGCTGGCGCCGTGATAACCCGCCGCCGTGGCCCCGATACAACTGGTGATGTGGTCGTACCCGGGAAAGATGTCGGTTACCAGCGGGCCCAGTACATAAAACGGCGCGCCGTGGCACAGCGTGCGCTGCAACTTCATGTTGTACTCGATTTGGTCGAAAGGCACGTGGCCCGGTCCTTCGACCATCACTTGTACGCCTTTTCGCCAGGCACGCTCGGTCAACTCACCGAGTGTACACAGTTCGGCGAGTTGTGCGCGATCGGTGGCGTCTGCCAAGCCTCCCGGACGCAGCCCGTCGCCGATCGAAAAGCTAACATCGTACTCGCGCATGACATCGCAGATTTGTTCCCACAATTCGAACATCGGATTTTGTCGCGAATGATGGATCATCCACTTGGCGAGCAGCGAGCCGCCACGGCTGACGATTCCGATCAGTCGGCGGCTGACGTATGCTAAATGTTCTCGCAACACACCCGCATGAATGGTGAAGTAATCGACCCCCTGCTTTGCCTGATGCTCGAGTGCCGACAAAATTGTTTCTTCATCGAGGTCTTCAATCCGTCGCCCGATAATCATCGAGTAAATCGGCACGGTCCCAATCGGGACGGTACTGTTCTGGATGATCGCTTCGCGACATTCATCAAGATTGCCGCCGGTCGATAGGTCCATCACCGTGTCGGCACCCCAATGTTCGGCCCAACGCAGTTTTTCGATTTCGTCATCCGTTCCTGAAGAAACCGGAGAGGCCCCCATATTGGCGTTCACTTTGGTTTTCGAAGCCCGGCCGATCGCCATGGGATCCAACTGATAACCGAGGTGCATCTTATTCGCTGGGATAATCAGCCGGCCAGCTGCGATCTCGTCGCGGATTTGCTCGGCTGTCAAATGCGGCTCCCGTTCGGCCACTCGTTGCATTTCCTCGGTGACGATGCCTAGACGTGCAGATTCCAATTGTGTGACCGGCTCGAATCCTTCCGGCGGCTGCCAGGCTTCCGCTTGTTCGTAGGCTGATTCGTACCCGGGCCGCAAAGTCCAATCGTCCGGCATGAAGTCCCACGCCGTTTTGTCCGAAGGGGCCGGCATTCCTTGGGTATCGGGAGACGAGTAAGTCTTCGCCCCCGCAGTCCCAGGTAGAATCGCTGGGGCATTGGCGAAGCTGCCAGGGTTGGTTCCACTCGATTGTGACGACGGGTTATTTCCGAGCGGCGGAAGTTGATACAACTCCGCAGATTCGTTGGTCGAAAGATTCGTCATTCTGGCATCCTTTCGCGATGCGATCTTACGCAGCGTACTGACGGCTGTGGTTGTGGAAATGCGATTTCCGTCGCGACTTGAATACACTACAGCCACGACAGGCGGCAAGTTTCCCCAGGGCGTCTATTTCATTGCAGAATCGTTGGTACAACGATGGACGTGTACTGCAAACCGACTATGGTATCGTAGTCGGACGACCGAATTTTGCAAAGGATGAGGGCCGGCATCATCTTCCGGGGCGTTCGACCGGAACAGGCTCGATGCAACTCTGCTCGTTTTCAAAGGGCATCAAACCGAAATAGTTCTCGGCGGGCGAGAGTTTCCACCGTCGAAAGTCACACGAAAATCAACCAGCGGAAGCAGTTGAATGGCTCACTTTGCTAATGCTGCGATCACAACAGGGAGTCAATGATGGATCCTTCGGTCTACTTGGGCCGTATTGTCGGAACGTTACCCTTGTTTGTTGTCTGGGCGGTGGGGCTTCGGCTTTGTTGGACGAAGCGTCAGCGGTGGCCCGCTTCTTCCTGGGTCTTGATGGCAATTGTGCTGGCGCTGGCGACAAAAACCCTCATTCCGCTGCTATCGGTGTGGATTTTTCAGACATTTCTCACCGGTCTTTCTGCTGTCGGTGTTCGGGCAGCTTTGGATTCGCTGCTGACATCAGTCGCCGAGGCGGTTGTGTGGGGGCTGTTGTTGTGGGCCATTTTCGGTCAGGCACCACGTTCGGTCAGACGTAATCGGTAACCTCGATCGTTCCCGCCGACGGCGGTGGCCCGCGAATCGCCGCACCCGGCTTTCCAAACCACGATGCAGTGTCCGAAACATCGAACGGCAGCCCCGGCAATGTGCGCTGGACGACCGGGCCGATTTGTGTTAGAGGCAATCTTCCAAACGCAGCATTTGCCTGGCAGGTAGAATCATTCTGCGGTGTCACACCGGGATGGTGTTGGGGGCAAATTCGAGTGGAGTCCAATTTCCAAGAAGGAAAACTATGAGCTACGACGTTTACGGCATCGGCAATGCGCTGGTCGATATTCAGGTTCAGGTAACCGATTCTCTAGTCGAGCAGGTCGGTTTCGCCAAAGGCATTATGACGCTGGTCGATGAAGAGACGCAGGCAAAAGTTATTTCGGTAGTTGGTGAGACGCCGCTCAATCGATGTGCCGGTGGATCGGCCGCCAATACGATCATCGGTGTTGCCGATTTCGGTGGCGTTTCCGCGTACGTCGGCAAAGTCGCCACCGACGCGTTAGGCGAATTCTTTCTGACCGATATGCGACGCATCGGCGTGGCGATCGAAGTGGCGCCCGGGCAGGGGCAAACCGGGACTTGCGTGGTGCTCATTACGGAAGATGCCCAACGAACGATGCTCACCAATTTGGGTGTGTCGGCGACAATTTCTGCCGACGACGTCGATGAATACGAAATCAAAAAGGCGAAATACATCTACGTCGAGGGCTATCTCTTTACCGACGAATCGACAAAAGGGGCCGCCCTGCGCGCGATCGAGTTGGCCAAGAAATACGATGTCAAAGTCGCGCTGACTGTTTCCGACCCGTTCTTGATTGATATTTGCCGGGATGAATTTTGGAAATTGATCGAGGGCCCGGTCGATTTGTTGTTCTGCAACGAACTCGAAGCCAAAAGCCTGACCGGACACGACGACCCGATCGACTGTGCTCAAGAAATCCATAAGCACACCGATAACGTCGCGCTCACGCTCGGTAAGAACGGCTCGATTCTGATGCATGAAGGCCAGGTCATTCCCATCGAAGGCGTATCCGTCGACGAGGTCGACACGACCGGTGCGGGTGACATGTACGCCGCCGGAATTCTGTACGGAATCACAAACGGTCTGACTTGGAAGCAATCGGGACACTTGGCATCCCATGCCGCAGGCCGCATCGTGTCGCAACTCGGGGCACGCTTGGAGAATCGCTTCACGCCGGAAGAGATTCAAGAGCTGATGAATTAAGGCTCGCTGATCCAGCGAAACTACTTACGCTGTCGGCGGATCAGCCTGTGTGCGGTTGATTGCGGACAATGCTAACGATTTCGCGCTGTCAGAAGTTGCTCCCACCCTGCGTCGGCACGCATCGCGGCGAGTTGCCTCAACACGTAGACTGCCATCGCGATGTTGCCCAGGCACATGATCAGCACGAACCATATTCCTCGCTTCCAAAGCCGAGTCTCTTTGTAGGCGACCCACACGAAGAATGTGATAAAGCCGCAGTAGGCGTCGACCAGCGTCGCGATAAACCACGGGTCGGGCCATAAGCCTTGGCCGGCGATGAGTACGCTTCGGTCGAGTGAGGCCACGATCGTGACCGCGAGCATCGTCACGAGGATCGCGACGAAAATCAGAGCCAGCCGGATTCTCATAGTCTCTACCTTGTACGATCCACAGGCCAGTTATCTGGGGGCGCGAGGTTCCCGCCGTGCCACCTGCCTGATTTCAGAAAGGCTGTCCATTCCGGTTCAAGCGACGATTTGCAATCCTGCCAACAGCTTCGGATACGAGTTAGAAAGCGCGCTCTTCGAACTGGTGTATCAAATAAAAAGGGCCAGTGCAGCTAATCAGCCGACACTGGCACAAGAATGAATAACAAATCAAATGAATAGAAAGTTATGAATTCCGCTGTCTGAAGCGTAACCAGCGTCGCGGTGCCGCTGGCTTCGATGTTTCAAAAAGGCCCGGACATTATCCGGCTCCACACACCTCAAGCAACCAGTGGAGCAATTGGATTGTTAATGTCCGGGCACAGAACCTAGAACGCGAAGCATTGCTTGGGGAGTAGCTCTCTGTGTTCCGGCAAATTTCTTAGTTGTTCGAAGCGGTTTTTTCACCCTTTTGTGGCAGAAGCACAGCGTCGATGACATGAATCACGCCGTTGCTCGCCTCAATGTCGACGGCCACAAGTTGTGCATCATTCACTTTGGCAGAGTTCCCAGAGGCGGAGATGTTGATCTTCCCGCCCTGCAGCGTTTCGGCATGCCCAGCCTTAAGGGCATCGTCAGAGTAAATGCGTCCCGCGACGACGTGGTACTTCAAGATCGCGACGAGTTGATCCTTATTCTCAGGTTTCAGCAGTGTTTCGACTGTTCCTGCGGGAAGTTTGGCGAACGCATCGTCGGTCGGGGCGAATACGGTCAGCGGACCTTTTCCGGCCAACGCCTCGACCAAACCGGCAGCCTTCGCAGCAGCGACAAGTGTCTTGAAGTTTTCGGCTTTGACAGCGGTGGTGGGGATATCATCAGTGGCCGGAAGAATCACACTGTCGATCACATGAATGACACCGTTGGCGCAGTTGATGTCTGTTTTGACGACTTGTGCGTTATCAACCATGACTTTCCCGCCGTCGACTTTGATGTCGACTCGTTGACCGTTCACGGTTGTCGCGTTTGACAATCCGACAACCTGCTCTGCTTTGACGGCTCCCGGGACGACGTGGTAGGTCAGAATGGCTTGCAGCTTGCCTTTGTTCTCAGGCTTCAGCAATTCGGCAATCGTTCCCTGAGGAAGCTTCGCGAATGCTTCGTCTGTCGGGGCGAAAACCGTAAAGGGGCCTTTACCCTTCAAAGTATCGACGAGCCCGGCTGCTTGGACTGCAGCGACAAGAGTTTTGAAAGAACCCGCGCCGACAGCAGTGTCGACGATATCCGCAGCTGCTGCGGGGGCGGCACGGTGGTATGAAACTTGATGAGTACGAACAGATTGTTGGCAATGGTCTGCTGCCACGACGCTGTTGACAGCCATTGATGCGGCGATACCGAACGTGAACAAATTCTTCATAACATCCCTCGTGGTTCAAAATGTTTCCTAAAGTTATGTATCACCGCCGGCCGGCGTGAGAACGATCATTTCGTTCACAGCTTTTCTAGGAGTCGTCACCGGCTTGGCCACTCGGGAACGACAAAAAATGTCAGCATCCTGAAAAAATGTTGTCTGGCGTTATGCGTCTGCCGAATTGCAGCATCGCGCATCGTAGAATGACGCCGAACGAATGCTTAAATGCACGCAGCGCAGTTGCCGGGATGCGAGAAAATACCGTGCTGAACACCTAAGACTGGTTCAAAATTCGCTGCATGGTTGCGGCGCGGTACTCGAAGATTCGCTGCAAATCTCGACGCACGAAAAGCCGATCGATGATTGCGCCGCCCGGTACGGCATACTCGACAAGATCATGGCAAATCGTCGAGCCGTTGCATTCTTCGAAAGTGTGCTCGTGATACCACCTCTTGTAGGGGCCGCGAACCTGTTCGTCGACAAAGCGAGTGCCCGGCTCCCAAACACTGATTCGGGACTGCCAGCGAACTGGCATGCCATGGATGCGAAGGGCGTAATCGATCAATGTGCCGGCATGCATGTCGATCGGAGGCGGCGTCAACACGCGAAACTTCAGCCAGGGGGGAGTAATCGTCTCTAATCGCATGGCGTCTGCGAAGAAACTGAAGACCTCTTGGATTGGACGCGCAATTTCTGTCGTTGTTTTCAAAAGGAAACAACCAGATTTCGTTGGATGGTTTGCGATTGCGATCATCTTCCGCTTCAATCCTCTCCGATTTCGTGAGCTTCGAAGGAATTGTAAACCCGAGAATAGAGATGCCCACCATTTGCCCCGCGAATTCCGCACAGGAGGATACGTCCGCGACATTGTCATCGACCGAGCACCCGTGCTGGAGAGAGTGCGTTCGTAAGGCGTTGTAACGCATTGAGATACGCCATTTTGCGTTCAACAGTTGGTCAATCCGCTCGGCTGTCATATAAACCCTTATGTGTCTTCATCTAGCGATGTTGTGACGACTGTCTAAGTTTGTTAATCGGACGTCTCAAAAGCGGTTAATTCCGGGAGCAGGAGTAAGTTCCTTCGAGTGGAATTCAGCAAAGCGAAATCGGCGACCGTTTGGTCACGGCAGTTTTGCCCTAAAGCTGAGAGACTGGAATCGAAATCTTCGAAACGTCGATCGTCGCAATTCGACGATTCTTAATCAGGCGAGGATTGCCATGGATCACGAAATCACCAAACCGAAAATCTGGATGCGAAACGTCTTGTACGCCGCCGCCACATACAACATCGTGTGGGGGATTATGGCGATTGCCGTTCCGGTCCGCTTTCTCGGTTGGTTGGGGTTTGATCCGATGCCGGTCTATCCGGAACTGTGGCAATGCATCGGAATGATTGTGGGAGTGTACGGCATCGGTTACGCCATCGCCGCTCGCGACCCATATCGCCACTGGCCCATCGTTCTCGTCGGACTACTCGGCAAAGTTTTCGGTCCGATCGGATTCCTGAACGCTGTATTGGCAGGAAGATTGCCGGTCGAACTCGGTTGGACGATTGTCACGAACGATCTGATTTGGTGGGCGCCGTTTTCGCTGATATTGTGGCGGGCCGCGCGAGCCATTCAGTCGCAGCAGGCCATGTTAACTGTGCCCCCTGTGCTGAAACCTGTTGATCCATTGGGCCGCATCGTCAGTCAGTATGGCATGAGCCTTCGCGAGTTGTCCCGGCAACAGCCGGTGCTGCTGGTCTTTTTGCGGCATTCCGGATGTACGTTCTGCCGAGAGACATTAAGCGATCTGGCCGACCAAAGACGGGATATTGAAAGCAGCGGAGTGAGCATCGCACTCGTTCATATGGGCGAGGATCGCCCCCAAAGCTTACTTCTTAAGTATGGATTGACCGATTTGCATTGCTATCACGATCCCTTCAGTCAGCTGTATGAGGCATTTGGATTGACTCTCGGAAGCTTTCGCCAGTTGTTGGGCGCCAAGGTCTGGTTCCGCGGGTTCGCCGCGATTTTGGCCGGCCACGGCATCGGCCAACTTGACGGCAACGGTTTTCGCATGCCGGGGGCGTTCGTCATCGATAACGGCGAAGTGGTGCGTGCTTACCGCCATCGGTCGGCCGCCGATCGGCCGAACTACATGCGGCTTGTGCGGCCCGTCGACGGGTGCCTCGAATTGACCGCCAGCCAGGCCGGCGCAACAGCGTAGAAGTTTGCGCCGTTAACGGCGATCGCTTTCCGCCCTGCCTTTCCTGACCATTTCTTCAATCGGTCAGCGCCTCAACGCGTGTTGTATGATTGTGCCATGCGGCAAAGGTCTATCCGCACGCGTTGGCTATCGCTTCAGCCGCGTATTGAGAAATCTCAATGCGCACTTCCCGCCGATATCCGCTATCATCGAGTGCACTCCGCCGGATCGGAATTCGGGAGGCGAAAGCCTTCCGGGAGGCGAGGCTCCCGCGGAGCCAAGAAATAAGGTTACTGAAGTGTGTCGTGAACTTCGCCGTCGCAAGGCAGGTTACGCGAACTCAGTTGTCTTCATTTCGATCCGTATCCTCATGCTTGGTCGATAGAAATTCGATATCGAAAGATCCAGAAAGAGCCATGCCGATTTTCGCACGATTGATTGTACTGCCAGCCCTTTGCCTCTTGCTAATGACGACGGCTGCTGATGCGCAGAAGTCAACAGACCGCGCAGCTTTCGAATCGCTGCTCAGTGGTCAGTGGAGCGAATCGTTTGCCGACGACTGCACCGACGATTGGCATGACCAATGGTTCCTCGACGGTGAAAAAGCCATCGTGACCAACAGTGCCGAAGCCATGACGATCGACACCGCCAATGGCTACGCCGTTCTCTGGACAAAAAAGGAGTTTAAAGGCGATTTGCGGATCGAATACGACTTCAAGCGAGTTGATTCGAACAACAAAGGGGTCAACATCATTTACATCCAGGCCGTTGGAGATGGTCAGGACGGACACGTCGATGACATTACCCAGTGGTCCGACCGTCGCACGACGGCTGCCATGAAGAACTACTACCTCAACATGCATACGTATCATATCAGCTACGCGGCTTACCCCGATGACTATATTCGGGGACGGCGTTACCTGCCGTTGGAGAACAAGGGGCTGGCCGGCACAGAACTCGCCGGCGAATACAACAAGGTTGGAGTTTTTGACGATCACGAATGGGTTCGGGTCACAATTGTCAAAACGGCCGAGGAGTTTTACATCGAGTTTCGGCACCCCCAAGAGACGTTGTTGTGCCATTTCGTGAACGAAGACAAACCGCCGATCGAACGCGGCCGCGTCGGTTTGCGTCTCATGCCGGGCCGCATGTCGCAGTTTCGCAATATCCGCATTTCCGAACGAGCCGCAACAAAGTAGGCCGCTTTATTCTCGCATGACGAGCGAACCTCCAGACCAAAAGCTCGATGCGTACGGGGACCCGTTACCGAATGGGGCACTCGCTCGGTTGGGTACGCTGCAGTTCCGGCATTTGCACGGAGACCGAACAGGCGTCACATCGGTACTAGAAGGCATTCGCGTCCTTCCACGACCAGGAAGCGGAACATTGGATCGAGTTTTCGCCCGATGGAAAGCTGGGGCTGACGAACCTATCATGGACATGCACCGGTCGTATGGAACTTGCAGCAGTAGCTTCGTCACCGGCTCACCGCCGGTCATCTATTCCCGTCGACACGTGACATACGGAGAAACATCATGGGCGCAGAACCGTGCTGGTATCGCGTGAAGTATCAGGAGGACATCGAGGCGGCACTGCAGGCGCTGCGAGAGCGAGAATTCAAAGCCGGGCGTTATCGGCCTGTCATTCCGTTCTTACAGTTTCCCATCGGTTCCGATGCAGCGAGCCCCGGGGCCCAGCACTCAACGATTGACGAAGCTCGGGCAGAAGTGATGGAAGAGGGGACCGGATCGATCCTCGACTTCGACCACATTTCGGAAGAGCCTGACTACTGTGCCCTTGCCCCCATGGATGCGGAAACGCACGAAGCATTATACGGGACTGCAAAACCAACAGCAGAAATGGTCACCAACAATATGGCGTTTTTGGAAGACGTCGAACGCGGCCAAGGTGTTTACATCACCCTTTATAAGGATGACCAGCCCGACGAGATTTTGTTTGCCGGCTTTTCGTTCGATTGAGCAAGCAACACGGGCTGCGGGCGGGAATATGGTTGCGACGGTGTATCACTTTTTGTCGCGGCTGCCCCAATGGATTTCAGCATCCCTGCGAAGATGAGTTCATGCAACGGCCAGATGCCATACCAGTAGGCTCGACCCCATAGTCCAATCGGATCAAAAATGGCCGTCTGACGAATCATGCTGCCCTGCTGCTCTTCGGTCACTTCGAATTCCAGCCACGCGCGGCCGGGAAGTTTCATTTCTGCTGATAGTCGCAGGCGACGATTCGGTTCGAACGCTTCGACGCGCCAGCAATCGATCGTATCGCCCACTGCAATTTGAACCGGATCGCGACGGCCACGTCGTAGTCCGACACCGCCGACCAATAGGTCCAGAAAACCGCGAATGCTCCACAGCCAGTTCGCGTAGTACCAACCAGTACGTCCACCGATGCGCTGAATCGGCTGAAACGCGACTTCGGCCGGAGCATCGATCGAATGGGTTCGGGAGTCGACCAAACGATTGCCGAAGCGCACTCCACCCCAGGGCTGTCGCTGACCGGCTGACGACAATGCATCGGACCACCGTGTTTGGGCGATTTCGTTGTCTTCCTGGCGCAGTGCCCGGTCGATCGCTTCCGACAAACCACGAGGGCGAATTTCGAAGTCGGCAATCGCCGCTCCGTCGTTCACGACTGTCGGGTTTCTTAAGCTTTCAATCAACTGCCGCCCAATGCGGGCATACACCGGGGTGACCAAACCGAGCCACAGGCTGGAAAGTCGGGGCGAAAGAAACGGCACAGGAATCGTGACACGTCGCAGACCACGTTGCCTGGCGTACTCCATCATGATCCCGCCGTAAGAAACCTGATCTGGTCCGCCGATTTCGTAGACTTTGTTCTCGTCGATCGCGTGATCCAAAATCGCCGTGAGATAGGACAGTACATCTTCAATGGCGATGGGCGTCGCTAACGTCGAGACCCACTTGGGCCAAACCATCACTGGAAGTTTATTGACCAGCGCTCGCACCAATTCGAAAGAGAGGCTGCCGGAACCGATGATGATCGACGCGCGAAATTCCACAACCTGCGCCTCGGATGACGCCAGGATTTCTCCGACTTCCTGTCGGCTTCGTAAATGCTTAGAAAGTTGTTCGTCGCTGTTTCCCAGCCCACCAAGATAGATAATTCGTTTCACGCCCGCTTGGCGAGCTGCATCGGCGAAGTTTTGCGCACCCTGACGATCGGCGTTCGCAAAATCTTGGCCGCCACCCATGCTGTGAACGAGGTAGTAAGCGGTATGGATGCCTTGTAGTGCTTCGGCAAGTGAGTCGCGGTTGAGCACATCGCCTTGGACGACTTCCGTGGTTGAGGAGACTCGGGAAGCCAAATTCTCCGGACGCCGCACCATACAACGCAGCTTCACACCGTGTTGCTCCAGCAGCGGAATGAGGCGACCGCCGACATAACCTGTTCCACCAGTCAGCAAAATCGTGGGTCGGGTCTCCATTCACTTACTCGCTTTCTGCGACTGCGTCTGACGATGACATGTGGCTGCGACGATTGCGTTTCGTTCTACGATTGCCGGCTCCCATGAGCCGCACGTCCAGGAATCACGCTAATGGGTTGCGAATTCGAGTTCGATGCCGCTGAAGCATTCGCGGAGTTTGTCCAAGGCTTTGACCTGGATTTGTCGAACACGCTCTTTTGAAAGCCCCAATTCGGCTGCGATGTCCCGAAAAGTTCTCGAACCGTTATCGGTGCCGATTCCGAATCGTTCGCGGATAATGAAACTCTCTCGCTTATCGAGACATTTCTCGATTTGAGCAATGATTTCGGCCCCTTGTTCCTCGTTGAGGTGTAGCTGATCCGACTCGTTGCACGGCAATGTTTGGATCATCTCGACCGATGCGGGCTGCTCGAGATTCTTTCGGCGTTGCTTTGTGCGGCACCAGCGGAAGATGTGCCTTTGCACCGAATGTGTTGCATAGGTGCTGAATCGAAAACCACGCGAGTAGTCAAATTTGTCGATGGCCTTGAGCAGAATGAGTCCGGCCTCGCTGACGAGTTCTTCGAAATCGGTCGTTGACGTGGCGAATTTCCTGGCAATCGAAATCACCAAGCGAAGATTGCACTCGGCAATGTGGTTGCGAGCACATTCCGCGTCTTGCAGCAAAGCTTCAATTTCATCGAGTCGATCCGAATTGGGTTCTCCCGGATTCAACTGCGACCGCAAGGCGTTCGCACGGAACTTGTAAAAGTTCATTTTTCGGAAAAGGTGTCGTTCGCCGTCGGCTGTCAAAAGTGGTCGGCTCTGGAGTCGTCCGAAATTGGCTCCAGCGGCGTTGCCCGATTCCTCTTCTGCATACAACGAGACTCCCTGCGGCAATTGTGCCGCGGTGGTCAGGTCAAGCGATTCGAACTCTGTGGCGTAAACGAAATCGCATTCCGTTTGCAGGATTCGTTCGAAGCGTTCGTTGTCCGGATGGGACACTGCGTAGTCGTTCTCGTGCGTGGTCTGTTTTGGCGTGCCGATGGTCAGCATGTGCTCCCCTTCTCCCTAGGTTCTATTAAAATCGTTCATTTCGGCCATCTACTTTATATTTATCCGTAATATTCATGTGTGTCAACATAAAAAACGTCCAAAACAATCATTTTCGGAAAAACCCGATTGTGGCGAGGCAAATAGGGGCCTGACTGGACATTTGAGAGCCATTGAGCCGAGAATGACGCGGTTCGGGCCTGCTTCTCGTAGGTTGGCCGGTGGACCGTTGCAGGCTAAAAACCGCTATGAAACCCACAGTTCCAGAACTTCGGATTCGCCCCCTGAATTCTGCTCCTCCGCAAGTCGAGGGGCGTTTTGTGCTGTACTGGATGGTCGCCAACCGTCGATCGACCTTTAACTTCAGCCTCCAGCGGGCGGTCGAGTGGGCTCAGAAGCTCCAGAAGCCGCTGCTAGTGTTCGAAGCGTTGCGCAACGGTTATCCCTGGGCCAGCGACCGGATTCACCATTTTGTGATCCAGGGGATGGCGGATAACGCCCGAGCTCTGGCCGAAACGAACGCGGCCTATTTTCCGTACCTGGAACGAGACCAGAATGCGGGCCACGGTTTGTTGGAGTCCGTGGGAGGCGATGCCGCAGTCGTCGTTACGGACGACTTTCCCTGCTTCTTCCTACCGAGGATGCTGTCGGCCGTCGCGAGTCGATTGAAAGTACGCATGGAGGCTGTTGATTCGAATGGGATTCTCCCGATGCGGGCGGTCGACAAGGTCTTCGCGCGGGCCTTCGATTTTCGGCGGTTTCTGCAAAAGAACTTGCGACCACATTTGGCAGAGTTCCCGCTAGCAAATCCACTGCGCGGAATTGCGCTGCCCCCAATGCCGGAGTTACCTGCGCAGATCACGCAGCGTTGGCCGAAAGCGGACGTTCAACAACGAGCCGAGAATCCAAGCGACCTCAACGAATTTCCAATCGATCATGACGTGGGCGTTGTCCGTGACATGCCGGGTGGGTCGCGGGCTGCGACGAAGAGGCTCAAGGAATTTCGGACCCGAAAAATATTGGAATATGGTGATTCGCGCAATCAGCCACAGCAGGATGTGACGAGTGGTTTATCACCGTATCTTCATTTTGGGCACATCTCAGCGCACGAGATCTTTACCGAGCTGATGACAGAGGAAGAATGGACGCCCGACGAACTCGCTGATTCCGCCAAGGGAAGCTCCAGCGGTTGGTGGGGCTGCAGCCCGAATGTCGAATCGTTTCTCGACGAGCTGATTACCTGGCGCGAACTCGGTTACAACATGTGCTGGCAGCGAGACGACTACGACGAATACAGTTCATTGCCCGATTGGGCGCAGAAGACACTGAAAGAACATGCCGCGGATCCCCGGCAATTTACGTATTCGCTCGCAGAATTCGAATACGCAAAAACTCATGACGAATTGTGGAATGCGGCACAAACGCAATTGCAGCGTGACGGACGCATTCACAACTACCTCAGAATGCTGTGGGGAAAGAAGATTCTCGAATGGAGTGAAACACCGGAATTTGCCCTAGAAACGATGATCGAGCTGAACAACAAATATGCACTCGATGGCCGCAATCCGAATTCGTATTCGGGCATCTTTTGGGTCTTGGGCAGGTACGATCGCGCTTGGGGGCCGGAGCGGCCGATCTTTGGCAAAGTGCGATATATGAGTTCCGAGAACACCGCTCGCAAAGTGCGGGTTAAGGAGTACATCCAGCGGTACGCGTCTTAAAGACTGGTGCAATCGCCAGAAGATGCATTGCTTCGCAATTCTCTCAAGATGCTTGTCTTGGCCGCCAGGGGAAAAACGCGTTCGTCCGCCGCACGTACGTGACATAGCCTGGTTTCGATTCGGTCAGAGATTGCTCCAGCAGTGTCACGCCGGAAATCTTCATCAAGCAAATCGACATTAAAACCGGACCGACGGCAGTCCAATACGGCGCACCACAACCAATGCAAAGCAAATAGAGCCCCCACCAGACGCAAAAGTCGCCGAAATAATTTGGGTGACGTGTGTAACGCCAGAGCCCCTGCTGCATCACCTGACCTTTGTTGTCCGGATTCTTCTTGAAATGGGCGAGTTGCCAATCCCCCACTGCTTCGAAGAACAAGCCAACGGCAAAGAGCAAAGTTCCGATGGCCATGAGCATCAGGTTGTCTGGCTGAGCAGAGTGCGCGGTTTGCAATGGCAGAGACACGATCCACATAATGATGCCCTGCAAGGCGAAGACTGTGAACAAGCTGACGACGGGAAACTTCGCCCCGTGTTTTTCACGCATCGCCTGATACCGGTAATCTTCTGGTTTTCCATGGTTTCTCCATGCCAGGTAGGCGCTCAGCCGAACACCCCAGATCGAAGTCAAAAGGACCGGAAGCAGGCTGCGGTGGTCACTGTTGGCCGTCGCGAACGAAAGCCAGGCGACAAGCACAAACCCGGCACCCCAAATCGGATCGACGATGCTGGCGTCACGCAGTGCGACGCTGAAAAGCCAGACGACGATCATCAGAGCCGCAATCGCGGCGGCATTGAGCAGCAATGGGTCCATTTATTGATTCTTTTCAAACAGGTAATGAGAGACCCACCATTCTTGCCCGTTGCGATAACCGAACAGCTCCGCGCAGGCCATGAAGAAGATTCGCCAACGGTTGAGTGAACGCACAGCCTCCGATTTTTCCTGTTCGACTTCGAACAATTCCAAAAGCGGCTGTTGCTGTTCGTCGAGCTTCTTTAACCAGGCGTTACAGGTTCGTTCGTAGTGGCGGCCGTCCCAGCGCCAATGATCAACCAGCGAGAGATCGCGTTGATACCGCGGCAGCAGATCGTCGCTGGGCATCATGCCCCCGGTAAAAAAGTGCCGCCCCATCCAGTCTTTTGTTTCGAAGAAGTAGGGCTGGTCGCGATGGCAAAAGATGTGAACGAACAGTCGACCCGTTGGACGCAACCAGCCGGAGATCCGACGCAGTATCTCTTCGTGATTGCGCAGATGTTCAAACATTTCCACGGAGACGACACGGTCAAATGTTTGATCCGTGGTGAAGTCATTCATGTCGGCGGTAACGACAGTGACATTTTGCAGCGAGCAGCGACTTGCTTGCTGTTCGATAAATTCTCGTTGGGTCGCCGAATTCGAGACCGCTGTAATTCTCGCCCGAGGATAATGCTCTGCCATCCACAGTGTTAACGAGCCCCAGCCGCATCCCAGTTCGAGGATCTCCATGTCGTCTTCGATTCCGGCGCGCAGGCAGGTCGTGCTCAGGGCGCAATCTTCAGCCTGATCCAACGCCGTGACATTTTCCGGCCAATAGCAACTACTGTACTTCAGCCGATGGCCGAGAACTCGAGCGAAGAATTCAGATGGTACCTCGTAATGTTGTTCATTTGCCAAATCGGGGACTAACGCAATCGGACTTTGGCGGCATTCATCGATGAAGGCTCGCAGGCGTTGGTCACGTTCTGCGAGATCCCCGACTTTCAGCGAGCGCTCGCGTTCTTTCAACAGGTTGCGAATGCCGAATCGGATGGCGATATCGGGGATTCGGCCCATTTCTGCAGCATTGATTGTTGATCCCAGAAGATGCATGAACATGGCTAGAGTGTTTCCAGATTTGATTTCACGACGATCGAGTTGTTTTCGGCGCAATTCACAGGGCGCCGGCCACAACATTCAAGCGAGACAGGGTCTCGTTCCGTTTCCATTGTAAGCGACGAGATGCAGATCGCGCCGCTTGCGTCCGTTCTGTGTAAGAATTGCGTTAACGACCCCAGACGGTCTGCACGACGCCGACTGAACGTTCCTCGAAGGCCGCTTCGCAGTAACAAAGGTAATAGTCCCACATGCGAATGAAGCGGTCATCAAATCCGAGCGCTCGGACATCGTCCAGGCGGTCGAAGAACCGCGTTCGCCATTCCCGCAGCGTCCGTGCATAATCGGCTGCAAAATCCGTGAGAGACAGCATTCGCATGTGGGACGTCCGGACGACTGATCGATGCATGATGTCAACGGTAGGGAGACAGCCTCCGGGAAAAATGTACTTCTGAATGAAGTCGACAGATCGCAGATAAGTTTCGTATCGCTGCTCCGGCATGACAATCGCCTGCAGAAACAACTTGCCGTCGCGTGTTAACAGGTTGCCACACTTCTGGAAGAACGTGTCGTAAAAACTGCGGCCGACCGCTTCGATCATTTCGATCGACACGATTTTGTCGAACCGGCCTGTCAGGTCACGGTAGTCGTTGTTGAGCACTTCGACACGGCCTGCCAATCCCGCAGATTTCACACGATCGACGGCGTAGCGGTACTGATTCTGGGAAATGGTTGTGGTCGTAACGCTGCAACCGTAATTCTTCGCTGCATGGACTGCCAAACCGCCCCACCCTGTTCCGATTTCTAACAGATGATCCTCGGGTTGTAGGTCGAGGCTGCGACAAACTCGGTCGAGCCGGGCCACTTGTGCCTGTTCGAGCGTCATCTGCGGCTCCTCGAAGATGGCCGATGAGTACATCATCGTTGGGTCGAGAAACAGTCGGAAAAAGTCATCCCCCAAGTCGTAGTGAGCCCCGATGTTGCGACGGCTGCCTTTTCGCGTATTGCGGGAGAGCCAATGGGCGAAACGGGCGATCTGTCGAGTCACTAACGTCACGAAACCGTCCATCGAGGACGTCGATTCCATGTTCCGCGCAAAAATGCGAAACAAGGCAGTGAGGTCCGTGCTCTTCCAGACGCCGTCCAAGTAAGATTCCGCAGCACCTAAGCTGCCGCCGAACGC
>JANQRQ010000300.1 GCA_028284485.1 Planctomycetaceae bacterium
CGGCCTGCCTCGAGGATCAACACGATCGGGTGTTGATTTGTTTAGACCGAGTCTCAGGCCAAATTCGATGGCAGCAATCGGTCATCGAGTCCCCGCTGGAAACAAAACATTCACTGAATAGTTATGCGTCGGGCACGCCCGTAACCGATGGCAAATCCGTATATGTCTCTTTCCTACAAACCGACGGCAGTACAATTCCGGCGCCGAATGTTGGGCGGCAGCGGCCTGTCACCCCAGGACAGATCAAAGTCGCCGCCTTTGATGTTAACGGCGAGAGACAGTGGATTTCGGAGCCGGGTGAGTTCATCAGTGCTCATGGATTTTGTAGCAGCCCCGTGATCTTTGAAGATTTGCTGATCATTAATGGCGATCACGACGGAGATTCGTACATCGCTGCACTTGATCGTTCGACCGGAAAAACTGTGTGGAAGGTCCCCAGGCGACACAAAACCCGAAGCTACGTCACACCGATTCTGCGCGATATCGACGGTCGGACACAACTCGTCTTTTCGGGTAGCCAATGTATTGTCAGCTTGAATCCACGTGACGGATCTCGGTATTGGAATGTCGAAGGTCCTACCGAACAATACGTGGCATCGATGGTCGACGACGGCCGATACTTCTTTATGGCCGCCGGGTTCCCCACGCATCACGTGATGGCCATTCGGCCCGACGGAAGCGGCGATGTCTCCGATACGCACGTCGCCTGGCACACGACCAGCGTGCGCTGCTACGTGCCGTCACCGGTCGTTGTGGGACAGCACTTGTTAGTCGCCGATGACCGGGGAACGGCGAATTGCTTTGATACGGCGACCGGCGATCGACTGTGGCAAGGACGATTGGGCAACAAGTTTAATGCGTCGTTAACGACCGCCGCCGGACTCGTTTACTTTCTGGCAGACGATGGCACGATGAAAATCGTCAAACCCGGCAACAAACTCAACGTCGTCGCCGAAAACAAGTTGGGTGAAGTTTGCTCAGCATCGCCTGCGTTATCGCAAGGTCAATTGTTCATCCGTGGCGAACAACACTTGTTCTGCATCGGAAAAACCGAAATCGCGAGCGACTAGAGCAGGCTTCGACGACCGCATAATGCTCCGATGGACGGTCAACAACGCTGCGTGAAGGCCGAAGGCAGGAAGCCGTCGAGGTCAGCTTGATCGTATCGTGGCGATCGTGGGGGCTGAGCCGCGTAGGTTGCACCACCCAATTCGTAGCTCGCTGGACGCACCTGAAATTAGTGGTATACCCTCTTTCGTTGCCGGCTGATTCGCACTCGCCGCCTCTTCTGGCAGATCAGAATGACGACTTGAAACCATTCGCGCGAAGGTCCGATCCAATAGGCCCGAACTCGCCGCTGATTCGAATGTCGTCTGATCGGGCCATGGAGCCGACTTCAAAAGCACGAGCTCATCGGCCGGCCAAGACCGGGCAATCCAGGCAGCGATAGAATCGCTGGTACAGTCCCAATGGTGCGGCATCGAAAGCGATTGCCGTGGCTCCTCGCATTGGATGAATTCGAAGGCCGACAGAATCACGACTTTTTGCTCTTTCCAAGCCTGCTCAGCTGCTTCCCTGGTCGCCGCGACAACCGTTTCGGGCAGCAGGGCTTCAATCAATGCGGCATTCAGTGAGAGCGATTTGAGCGCCAGCCAATGCGCGGTCTCTTCACCCAACTGATGGCGTTGATCCCAAGCCCGAACGACATCAGCGGTGGGTCCGCCACCGACGATGATCAACTTTTGAGAGTGCGGTCTGAGCGCGAATGCCGCGACCAACCGGTCAGCCAAGCCCGGCGAATCGAGCAGGCTGCCCCCCAGCTTGAAAACGACGATGCTCACGATCAGTCGATGATCTTATTGATCGAATACTCAACAAGCCCCTTGGCGCCGGCAGCTTTCAGTTGCGGCACAATCATCCGGACGACGGCTTCTTCGACAATCGTCGTGACGTCGACCCAATCGGGATCTGAGAGCGACGATACTGTCGGCTTTTGTAATGCCGGTAAATGCTGGAGGATGTTCTCCAAATCGGCACGTCGGACATTCATCATCAGACCGACTTTGCCCTCGGCAGCAAGGCAAGACTGCAACATCAGCGCGATATTGTCGAGCTTGTCCTTTTTCCAAGGGTCTTTATAAGCCTCTTCGTTGGCGATAAACCGCGTCGTACTTTGAAGGATTTCTTCAACGATGCGCAGGTCATTGGCACGCAGAGAATTGCCGGTTTCCGTCACTTCGACAATGGCGTCGGCAAGACGCGGGGGCTTGACTTCCGTCGCTCCCCACGAGAATTCCACTTCGGCTTCCACACCATGTTTGGCCAAAAAGCCCCTCGTCAATCCAACCGCCTCTGTGGCGATCCGCTTTCCCTGCAAATCCTTAACGCTTTGAACTGGAGAATCATTGGGAACGCATAACACCCAGCGGACCGGTCGGCGGCTAACCTTAGAGAAAACCAATTCGCAAATCTCAGTGACCTGCGCTTCGGTTTCCAGCACCCAATCATGCCCCGTGATGCCGGCGTCGAGAATGCCCTTCTCAACATAGCGAGCCATTTCTTGCGCCCGGATCAGCAGGCATTCGATTTCGTCGTCGTCGATTGTGGGGTAGTACGATCGCGAAGAAAACTTGATGTTGTAGCCGGCTTTGCGAAACAGTTCCGCCGTGGCGTCCTGTAAGCTTCCCGCGGGAATCCCTAACTTCAGAATATTGTCTGGCATGTCACTTCAGCTTTTCTTGTACACGGTGGCCGGGTCGAAAACGCGCTCTCCAACAACGTCGACCGACTTCGACTCTGGATCAATCTTTCGAAAGAAGCAACTCCGATACCCTTCGTGACACGCTGCGCCACCAATCTGGTTCACCCTGACCAGCAGCGTATCGGCATCGCAGTCAAAGTAGATTTCTTTGACTTCCTGAACGTTGCCACTTTCCTCACCTTTTCGCCACAGTTTCTGGCGACTGCGAGAATAATAACAGACCCGCCCCGTTTGCAGCGTTTCTTCATACGACTCTTGATTCATATAGGCCAGCATTAACACATCGCCAGTCTCGTGGTCCTGGGCGATGACAGGTATCAGCTCTGCCTTTTCGAAGTTTGGACCGTCCACTCGTTCTCTCAACCTTCCTATCAGTCAGCTTGATTGTGCGAATCCCAGCCGGGCTATTGGTGATGTTCGCCGGATTGTCCTCACGAAACCGACCGTCTGTCCATTTGTATCTGGAAATCTGGGAATTGACGGATCTCGCGAGAGAGAACGTCGGTTTCGCCTCAAATCGACGGCAGCTCACGGGCCGGTTTTGAATGCGGGAAAGGGATGCCTGCCATCAATACAAATACCCGCAAAAACCAGGAAATCTCGAAGCATGTAACTTAGCAAGATCGCTGTGGCGACACCAGTTCCCCAGGTTTGAATCGATTTCCAGCTATCGATTCCCTGCCAAGGCCTGCTTTTCATCGCACGTGCGGCACGCAATCGCTAGCCCCACGCGGCAAGCGACCGATTTTTTGCAGGTAAGCTTCCATCCACAGATTGCTTTTCCTAGTATCTTCCAGCGTAAGGCGGCATGCGGTCGTGCGGTCCTATCGATGGAAACAGCCAATCGGGGTGAGAATCTGTTATGAGCGAACAAAGGGCAACAAACATAACCTGGCATGAGCATCATGTTTCCAAGGAAGAGCGCCGGCAGGCCATGGGCCAAAAAGGGGCCATCCTTTGGTTCACCGGTCTCAGCGCATGCGGCAAAAGTACCATCGCCAACACGGTCGACCATATGCTGCACAGCCAGGGCAAACATACCTTTGTTCTGGATGGCGATAATATTCGCCACGGGCTGAATAAAAACCTCGGATTTTCGGCGGAAGACCGTGCCGAGAATATCCGCCGGATTGGCGAGGTCGCCAAGCTGTTCGCAGATGCCGGAGTCCTCACGCTGACGGCCTTTATTTCCCCCTACAAGGCCGATCGCGACGCCGTTCGTGAACTTGTCGAGAACGGCGAGTTTGTTGAGGTCTATGTCAACGCCTCGTTGGAAACCTGTGAAGCACGTGACCCCAAGGGTCTGTACAAGAAAGCGCGCTCGGGAGAGATCCCGAACTTCACCGGTATCAGCGATCCCTACGAAGCCCCCGAGAATCCGGAACTCGTTCTGGATTCCGACAACAAGGGAATCGATGAACTGGCCGAAGAAGTCGTCAAGTGGTTGGACGACAACGGCTATTTGTCGATGTCGTAACTCCGTACGCCGGACGAGCAAATCGGGTCAAAAGGCGAATCCCAATTCGACCAGTTTTTTGCGCGCCGATTCGTCTTGGAGTACATCCCGAAATCGCTGAACCGGCGGTCGGTCGATGCGGTCCTTGCGGACGACGAAGTCGTAATGTTCTTCGCGGACTGGTAAGAACTCCAGTTGATACTGCTTGGCAACCGTTTCGATGGCGATCCCCCAGTCGGCGCGCCGTTGCGCCACGGCTGCCGCTACGGCATTATGCGAACTGGATTGCACCTGATATCCCGGCGGCCGGGCTCCGTTGAGCAAGCCATCGATAATGATCCTCGTTCCACTGCCATTGTTACGATTGACCATCGTGCATTCCGTGTCGTCAATTGCCGTCTGTAGAGCCTGTTTGACTGAGGAATTGAGGAATCTCTGATCATCTCCACGAAAAACGATTCCCTGCATTCGGCGATATCCGAGGATTAGCTCCAACTCCTCGGTAAGAAAAGGGCGGTTGTACTGCCCAGTTTCGGGATCGAGCAAATGGATCCCGGCGACATCGCACTCGCCACGTTTGACTGCGGCGAGCCCAGCCATACTGCCAACATGCATGACTTTTGTCGCAAGGCCCTGGTGCATCAATTCGCTCAATAACACATCGAGGCCGATACAGTGGCTGCCGATGCAGACGAAGTCGGCCAGTTCCAAATTTCGGCCGAACAATTTCACGTCGACAACGACACCGTCCTCCACGATTTCTGTCTGCTGGTCGATCGTGATGAATCCGTCGGCACAACTAAATGTCGTTACTGATCCCGAGCCTTTGCCCATCGGATAAGCGACAAGCCCGCCCGGTCCCTGTACGAGCCCAACCAGTAGGAACTCCATTCTTCCTCGTTCGGAGTTAATCCGCATGGGGACCTGGGCCGGAACTGTTTCGCGCTGCTCTTCATGACGCCCAGCCAAATCGCGAATGACCGGAGCCACAAATTCATGGAATGTGAATATCGCCGACGTGGGAAAACCGGGCAAAACGACAACCGGTTTGCCTTGTGTGACCGCCAGACAAATGGGCTTACCCGGCTTAAGAGCCACCCCATGCGCGACAATTCCCGGATTGTCAAGTTCGGCAATAACACGATACGAAACGTCACCGGCCCCTTTCGATGTTCCGCCGGACAGAACGACGACATCGCATTCGAGCGCCGCGTGAACAGTCGCTCGAAGTTGATCAACTTCGTCTGGAATCACGCCAAAGTCGACCGGCTCACCACCTAATTCAATAACGGCCGCGGAGAGTATTGCAGCATTCGAGTCGTATACGGCTCCAGTCGGAAGCGATTCGCCCGGTGCGACGATCTCGTCTCCGGTTGAGATGATGGCCACCCGAGGACGCCGATAGACAACAACTTTTGCAGTCCCCACGGCGGCAAGTACGCCAATTTCCCGTGATGTCAACAGTTGGCCGGCCCGCGCGATGGTCTCGCCTTTGGCAATATCGCTTCCTGCATACGTGACTGCCGAGCCTGGCGTGACCGGCCGATGAATCGCCAAACGCGGCGAATTGGTGGACGCGTCGACATTCGTATGTTCCACCATGACCACCGCATCGGCGCCGCGTGGGACCATACCGCCGGTGGCGATCGCGATTGCCGAACCGGGTGAAACCATCCCGGTCGGCGCGTTACCCGGGGAAATAACTTCGCTCGCAAGCGACAATAACCGCGGACTTTCTTCATCGGCACCGAATGTGTCAGCCGCTTGAACTGCGAATCCATCGACATTCGATCGATCGAACCCCGGCACATCGACCTTGGAAGCTATCGGCTCAGCGAGGACCCGATTCAGCGAACGGGACAGTTCAATTGTCTCAACCCCAAGAGGCTCTCGACGCAGATGTCGCCGAAATCGCAAAGCCGCCTCGTCACGATCGATGACATCCAAAAACTGTTGCTGTTGGGCGGCCTCTTGCAATCGGCTGCTCGCGGATTCCCCGGCCATCTTACCCTGTCATTCGCTAAAGTCGTACAAGTAAACGTCTATTTCCGTGCCGGGTGCATATCCCTCGCAGGACTCGGGAATGACAACAAAACCATCGGCCCGAGTTGTTGATGATAAGATCGATGCGCCGCTAACGGCAATTGGTTCAACCTGATTCTCCAACAACCGAACACGGCAATAGTCGACACGACCGATCGCAGAGACGATCTTAGATGCTGTTGTTAAACGCCGCTTCGGATAAGTCCATTCGGCGGACCGCCCCGCCATTTGGCGAATGGCACGCCCGGCGAACATATCGTAGGCACACAGACACGAAACGGGATTCCCAGGGAGCAGAAAAACGAGCCGACCACCCAGAATTCCCATCCCGGTCGGACTGGCCGGTCGAACAGCGATCCCGTGAATCGCCAGTTCCCCATGTTCCGCCAGAATGCGCGGGGCAAAGTCTTCCGCCCCTACGCTTGAACCACCAGAAACGAGAACGACATCGGCCCCCGTGCCCGTCATCGCCTTTTCGATGGTTTCACGGCTGTCCAAAGTCCGCACGAGTGATTCCAAACTTCCGCCATCACGCTCCAATAGTCCTTGCAGTATGAACGAATTGGCGTCGAAGATTTGATGTTCGTTCCGTTCTTCACCCGGTTCGATCAATTCGCTGCCGGTAATGACAACTCGCACTCGCGGCGCACGAACGACACGGACGGTGGATTGCCCGACCGATGCCATCAGGCCAATATCCTGTGGTCGAAGACGACGCCCCGCCGAAAGGATTACTGTGCCGCTCTCGATATCTTCACCCACCCGGCCGACATTTTTTCCCGGTGCGATCGGCTGTGACAATTCAACGCGATTCTGCCCTTCCGAGGCAAATTCAGCAGGAACAACCGCATCAGCGCCCGTGGGAATCGGCGCGCCAGTCATAATGCGGACAGCGTCGCCGGCCGATATCTCCCCATCAAATGGCTCCCCAGGCAACGACGTCCCGACGAGATTGAACACAATCGGATTGTACGAAGTCGCCCCATTGGTTTCGGCTGCGATGACCGCGTAGCCATCCATTGCCGAACGAGCGAACGGGGGAACATCAAGGTCCGACACAACGTCTTCCGCCAAAACGCGACCCGGAGCAGAAACCAGCGGAATCGCTTCGTGCAACTGCGGCGCACAATGCTCGTCAATCCAGCGACAAGCGACCGATACGAGAGTTCGGCGTGAGAATCCTCGCATTCGAACGTCTTCGGTATCGTTGGTCATTTGTGACAATTGGTGAAATGGAAACTAGCGATCTAAACCAGCCAACTCTAAAGCTGCTTTGTACTCTTGTTCGGTATTCGTGTTGCGCAGGGACTCCAAATCGGGATCGACCTTCCGTAACTCCGACACTTCCAGGACGCGAGACGACGATTCGTCGATCAAGAACTTCGGTCTTAGCCTTTGCTGATCGATCAGCGATCGACACTTCGATACTAATCGTGTTCGATAAACTCCCGCGAGCGGATGATAAAACTCTCCTTCTCGCGGAACGACTACGTCGTATTCTTCGAGCTTGTCAATGAGGAACTCGATAAAGGCCGGCTTGAGCAGCGGAGTATCGCAAGCAGTGACAAACGTGGCATCAACCTCAGATTGTAACGCTGCTAATCCAGCCGCGATGCCTTGCAGGGGGCCCATACCTTCCTGTTCGTCACGCGCGATGCGCACGCCGTGGGGCAGGTCCGGCAGCTGTTGATCGACGGCTGCTACGACAACGATTCGCGTGACAACACCTTGAAGGATCCGCACGACTCGAATCAGCATCGTTTCGTCACCGAAAGGCAACAGCAGTTTAGGCCGCCCCATGCGCGTGCTTTGGCCGCCGCAAAGGACGATCCCTCCAAACTGAGGTCGAGTCGGCATAGGAACGTTATCCATTCGCTCCATTGTAATGCTCCGAGTCCGAATTCTGCAGTTGAGACGATTGGATTTCCTCATTTGTAACTGCAGAGCTCTGTGAATCCCCAGAATCGACATCGGGAACGCAACAGTTTGCGGAAAGGTTTTCCGGTGGTTGTCCGCTTCGGGAATCGTGTTTAGACTTTCCCCATGGAGAACGAGCCGTGGTATAAAGATGGCCTGAATTTCACCTGTACCGGTTGCGGCAACTGTTGTACCGGCGATCCAGGAGTTGTCTGGGTCGACGACGAAGAAATGCAGGCGATCGCCGATTTTCTTGACAAGCCGGTTGGTGAAATTCGCATATTTCACACGCGGCCCGTCGGGGCCCGAGTGTCGCTAACCGAATACGCCAATGGTGATTGCACATTTCTCGACCCAAAGACACGGCGTTGCACGATTTATTCAGCAAGGCCGAGACAATGCCGGAGTTGGCCATTTTGGAATTCCAATCTGGCAACACCGGACGCCTGGGAGGCCACCAAACAAGAATGTCCAGGGGCCGGACAAGGGGCATTTGTTTCGGTCGACGCGATTCGTGAACAGGCTTCGATGATCGACATTTGAGATCGAGCCACCCGGATGGGCGTCGTGTCATCGATTCGGGCTTCGCCTCTCGTTTGGCAATCAATCAGGCTGCGACGGGGACTCGACCGCACTTCAATTGGGAAATTTTGCCGAATATAGCGATTATCGTAATTTTTCTGGTTCTGCAGGGCCGATACCTACTACAGGAATCCGGATTGGCCGGGGCGTTCGACGAGCGCACATATCGATCCGATTCGGTCGTTCCTGTGTTCTTTCACAAATTGGTGACCAACCCGACGTGAGACACGCCATAAACAATTTGGCGGTTTCAATTTATGTCATCGATCGGACTTGAAGGTGCCGCGAGTCGCGTCAATGCGGTCCTAAACCTGCTCGAAATGTGAAGTTTCGACCAGCCTTCACAGACCGAATAGTGGCAAAACTGCCCGAAAAAGGGGCTAACAGCGTCCCCCGTTACTGTGCATTTGAGAATCGACTTGACACTAAATCCAGTTTGGCATTACAGTTGAGTCGTAACACCATCGCTCAGTGGAGGAGCAACTGCCGAATTTCGGCACCTCTGGCGGGAGACTCCAGTTGTGACCAAAAAAGAAATTGTTAAAGCGATCTCAGAGCAAATTGGGCTGACCCAGCTCAAAACCAAAGAAATCGTCCAAAAGACGTTTGACGCCATCGTTGAAACGCTCGTCAGTGAACGGCGGATCGAGCTGCGGAACTTTGGCGTGTTTGAGGTCAAAAAAAGAGCCGCACGCAAGGCACGGAATCCCCGAACGGGTGAACGGGTCGATGTGGCGGAAAAATACGTCGTAACATTTAAGCCTGGCAAAGAGATGGAAGAAAAGGTTCGGCAATTGGAGCAAGCCGAAGCGGCCAGGGCGGCTCAGGAAAACCCCGCCTCAAGTTCGCCCGAAACGGGCTGCGACTCAGCCGGAACAGGCTCAGCTCCGCCTTCCGAGAACCAATCACCTTACGATTCCTCATTTGCTTCGCGCACAACTGAATAAACGCAACTTCTTAATACAGAATCACTACCGAATTCGCTGCCGGGTCGCCAATTCCTTCACACCAAGGATCTCCAATTGGCATCTGGGTAGAGAAAACGATCTACATCTCGACGAACTTCTCTGACTTTCCACTCTCCAGTCCGCTCGCGGACAATCCAAGTCACAATTCAACTTTAGAGTTCATGGCAACTCACGAACTCGGGTAATGTCACCGGGTGCAAAACTCTTGCGCGTCTCGACCGTCGCAGTTTCGCGTCTGTCCGAGCGACAAGACTTTGCGCAATCACGGAGGATGAAAATGCGCAAACTGGTTTTTGCCGGCTTACTCTTGGCGGCAACCACCGTTCAGGTCGGTTGCATCTTGCCGATTTATTCCGCTTCGCCGGATACTCGCGCCAAGCAGTTGATTTACGTCTCCGAGAACTTCCGGCACATTCCGGAAATCTGGGAACGAATTTGGTTTCTCGATGCCCCTGACCACGCGACGCCTTACCGCGTCCATGGCGGTGTCATCTAGTACCACAAGCGAGGCTGCCTGCCTGTAGTCATCGCAAGCAGCAGCAAGGTTGCGCATTTTCGCCGACCGTGCCGCAGTGTGAAATGCTGCGCCGGTCGGACCGTAGGAACTCTCTTTGTACTCATCGAGAGCGGAGAGTCGTAATTCAGTTCGGCAGCCGTTGCCCAAGCGAACCCAGACCGATACGATGACCACGTCGTTTCTGTAAATCGGTCTTTATTGGGGAGATGTGGCGACGTGTCCCGTCTCGATGTCCAACTGAATCGCCTGAGTCTCAAAAATCCCATTCTGGTCGCTTCCGGAACGTTTGGGTATGCGCGTGAAGCCACTGCCTTCGCGCAGTTTTCTCGGTTGGGCGGAATCGTTCCCAAGACAATTACCCCCCAACCCCGTCGGGGAAATCCCACTCCCCGGACCGTCGAAACCAGTTGCGGTCTGTTGAATTCGATCGGCCTCGACAATGATGGCATCGACGCTTTCGCGGCCAAGCATCTCGATTACCTGCTCGGATTGGATACCGCCGTCATTGCGAATATCGCCGGCCACAATGCCGACGAATTTGTCGAAATGGCAACTCGGTTGAACGAGTTTTCCGACTTGGCTGCGCTGGAATTGAATATCTCGTGCCCAAACGTGAGTGGCGGGGTCGACTATGGGACCGATCCCAGTTTGACTGCAGAAGTCGTGGGCCGAGTCAGGTCGGCTTGCGATTTGCCGGTGATTGCCAAGTTGACACCCAATGTGACCAACATTACCGAAATCGCGGCGGCCGCCGCCGGCGCTGGTGCAGATGCCGTTTCGCTAGTGAATACGTTCCTGGGTATGGCCATCGATTGGCGTCGGCGTAAGCCAGTTTTGGGCAATGTCGTAGGCGGGCTAAGTGGCCCGGCGATCAAGCCGCTGGCATTGCGTGCCGTTTGGCAAGTCGCCCAGGCGGTCGAAATACCGATTATCGGTATCGGGGGTATTGCTTCGCTCGATGACGTCATGGAGTTTATGGTCGCCGGAGCGACGGCCGTGCAGATCGGCACTGCCAACTTCTACGACCCGGGTCTGGCCTGTCGACTTGTCGACGAACTCGATGCCTTAGTTGCAGCCGAAGGATTCGAGAACGTCAGCGAATTCGTCGGAACGCTAACCCTGCCTCAACAAGAGACGTGCCCGACGTGATTGGGGCATAATCGTAAGGAAAAGCAAGAGCCCGATGCGAGTTTTATCCGGAATCCAGCCCACCGGCCGATTTCATTGGGGTAACTATTTCGGCGCGATTCGACAATACATTTCCCTGCAGAATAACGACCAGGCGTTTTACTTCATCGCCGATCTGCACGCGCTGACCACAATTCGCGATGCCGACTTGCTCCGCGAGTATACGCGTGAGGCGGCCATCGACATGCTCGCGCTAGGCCTCGACCCGTCTCATGCAACACTATTCCGCCAGTCGGATATTCCCGAGGTGACGGAACTGACCTGGCTGCTGATGACGATCACCAACATGAGTACGCTCGAAAAATGCCACGCCTACAAAGACAAAAAAGCCAAGGGCCTGACTGCTGACGCCGGCCTGTTTACCTATCCTGTGCTGATGGCGGCTGACATCTTGCTGTACGATAGCAACATCGTCCCGGTTGGCGCCGATCAGGTGCAACATATCGAGGTCACGCGCGATCTCGCTCAAAGGTTCAATTCGATTTACAGCGAAGTTCTGGTGTTGCCCGAGGCCAGTGTTCTGGACCAATCGGCGAAAGTCCCCGGAACCGATGGCGAGAAAATGTCCAAAAGTTACGGCAACGTCATCGAAATCTTCGAAGCCCCGAAGAAGTTGCGCAAAAAGATCATGTCGATCAAAACCGATTCGACACCTGTTGAGGATCCCAAGGATCCCGACACATGTTCGGTCTTTACCTTGTACAAGTTGTTCGCGTCGCCGGAAGAGCAGCAGGCCTTGGCCGATCGGTATCGTGCGGGGGGAATGGGCTACGGCGAAGCCAAGCAACAGTTGTACGACGCAGCCATGGAATACTTCTCCGAAGCGCGAGCACGCCGTGAAAAACTTGCAGACAACCCGGCGACCATCGATGATATCCTTCAGCAAGGCGCACAGGTCGCTCGAGAAAAAGGGCGAGAAGTTCTCGATCGCGTTCGGTCCGCCTGCGGTTTATGAAGGCACGTTCCGCAGCGCTTTTTGAAGGGTCCCGTCATGCCCGATGCACCTCTGAAAGAGCAGTCGACATCGGCAAACGACGTCCGCATTCGTTTCTTCCAATGGATCCTGCTTGGCGGCGTAGCGCTATTCGTTTTGGGCTTGGTCTTCGTGCATGCCCCACAGCGAGTCAAACTTCTCGGAATTTTTTCGATCGCTTACGGTGCAGCCGCTGGGGGAATACTGGCGTATCTCGCTAAATCGTTTCGTATCCACTTTCCCACGACAGCGTTTGTCATCGCCTACCTGCTGATTGTCGTGGGACTGATTGGTAGTACGTTCCAAAGTTGGCAAATCTACGCCAGCAACCTCGAGGAGCGATACGCTGTCGATCCAACCGCTATGTTTCTTTCCAAAGCGGATGGCGAACAACGATTGCAACTACAGCAACTTATTGAAGACCAGCAAAAGGACCGCGAACTTCAATTGGCCCAACTCACCAGTTTCTCGGCTTACCTGCGCCAGCGAGTGGCGGCATTGGGAGATTGGCCAGCCATTGCTGCAACCTCGTTTTGGATCGTTGAGTTGCTGCTGGCCGGATTCGCCGGCGGATGGATTGTGCGAAATACAGTTCGTGCCCAATAATGCACAATCTGACAAGATTGGTATCAGGATCAGACGTCCTTGGAAATCGATGGCGACACGGCTCGCCGAATCGTCGATACGCTTTCGATTGAGCTGGAGAATGACATGCCTGTCGAATCCTTAACGGCAGCGCATGTGTCGATTCAAGGGTGTCGTTGCCTCGACAGAGCACCTGTTCTCAGCATCGAATTCGTTGGCGATCGACAGCAGAGTCGCGCCAATTTCATAGTGAGCCCCGATGCCGCAGCTATGGCACAATTCGAGTCGCTATTGAAGCCGGCAGAATCAGTACAGTAAGCTGCATGCAGGGGAATCCAACAGGCGTTTCTCTGGCGCATTGATGTTCCATGCGAGCGAAACGCTTTCTGCTGTGCGATATTTAGTACATTCCGTGGGAGTATTCGTCCGTGATCGTTGGCCTGGGAACAGACATTGTCGAAATCGTGCGCATCGGGCAAATGGTCGAACGGCACGGAGAAATGTTTCTCAACCGCGTCTACACCGAAGAAGAAGTTCGCTATTGCCAGCGAAAGAAAGAAAGTTACGAACACTTCGCCGGTCGCTGGGCCGCCAAAGAAGCAGTCATGAAAGCACTCGGGACGGGGTTTATCCGCGGGATTGGCTGGCGGGACATCGAAGTGCTATCGCAAAAAAGCGGTCAGCCGACGATTGCCATCCATGGCGGGGCAAGCGACTTCGCTGAGAAACTCGGCATCGATCAGATACTGATAACGATCTCTCACTGTCGCGCCTACGCAACCGCGACCGCAATCGGCGTACGGCATTAATCACTACATGTTGAGACGTCGTGCTGGAGCCTACAGGCAAATGACGTCGTTACCGAAATCGAAGATGAACTTCCAAAAGCTAGGCGAGTTGACGTCCGCGTAGACGGAGGGGACGAAAATGGAAGGCCTGGTCATCCTGCTTGGCGATTTCATAGCCGCCGCATTGGTGCCGGCAATCGTTCTCTTGATCGAGGCGATCGTCGCTGCCGTTTCAGTGATTGCAGAGCTGATAGGTCTCTTGTTTTCGGGTGCATTAACGAAACGAGCCGGACATAAACCATCAGTTCCGAAAGAGTTTGATCGAAAACCGTCTTCTGTTGAGGCAAAGGGGACTAATTCGGCGCAGAAAGTAGCCGACGAAAGCGCGGTGCGCAAGCAAGATTCCGCAGCTCGGATACAGCCATTAGATCGATGGCTACGACGAATCGTTAGTTGTTCGGTCCTATTGTTTGCGCTCACGCTGATCGGGGCTTTTCTTGTTAACCAGTTCTTTTTCGATCCTGCGGTCCGTATTGTTTGGCATCAAATCGAGTCACGCACCAGCATTGCGGTTGATTTCGAGAAAGCAGAGGGTTCGTTTTGGACCGGAAAATTGAACCTCTCGGACGCAACCATAAAAAGAGAAGGACATCCACACAGTAATTTCGATGTCAAAGTGAAAGAAATGACGTTCGACATCGGAATGTGGAATCTTCTCTCGTCGAACCCTGTCTTCGAACAGGTTGCAATTCGCGGCGCGAAAGGGAGCTACGAGCGCCTGGAGATCGTGGAACGCCTTGAACCTCGTCGGAATTTTCACATCGACGAATTCCTGTTGGAAGATATTGAACTCGCGATTATCGACCAGACACGCGAACCTCGCGTCGTCAACTTCGCCTTGCAGGTCGATTCCCTGGCAACACGAGACTTCGACAGTCGGTGGGCCGTGTTTGAAATACTATTTCGATCCGACGCCACCGGCAGAATCGACAATAGGCCATTCTTAATTACGTCAAAACAGATCGATGGTGGTCGAGAAACAAAATGGAAAGCGGACGGACTGCCAATTGAGCTTGTTTCGCCCTATCTTCTGGGGCCGTTTCAGTGGTTCGATCAGGGCGTTGTCGACATCAACGTGGATGATCGCTGGAATCTGTCAAATGATGCCCCGGAAATCCAGATGCATTGGGAAATGGTTTTTCGTGATGTCAAAGCATCAGTCCCAGGTGATTTACAAGGACCAACTCGTATTGTCGCCGTAGCGGTGGTCAAGTTCTTAAACACACATAGCGAGCGAATTCCAATTCGCTTTGATCTCTCGATCAACAAAGACGAATTCGAGTCAAAAGCATCGCCTGAAGCAGCCGGACTGTGGAAAGCTGTTTCCGACGCGGCGGCTGACGCAATCGGCAAGGCAACAGGAATGGCCAAAGAAAAAGTTCAGGAGGCTGGCAAGGACGCCGTCGACAAGTTCAAGGACTTTCTCGACAGACGTCGCAAAGAACAAGAGTTGTAGGCCAGGACCTGTCCTGGCAGTGACCGCGCAATACGTGTTGGACCTGAAAACGGGGACATTCAACTTTGCAAAGTTTGATTTCCATCATTTGAGAATGACCGTTATTTCAAAAGTAGAATGTCCCCTTTGTTTCCGTGAAGTAATGGCCAGTTGTAGGCCAGGACCTGTCCCGGCTATGACGGCGTGGTACCTGTTGGCAGCGGGCGCCACTCGACCAGGGCCGAAGGCCCGGCACAACCTCTGCCGGTGGTGCTAACCACCGGTCCCCGAATCAAAAGAAAGACAAGGCCTGAAGGGCCGACACACTCTTTGATCCACAAAAGCCGACTCATTGAACGAAAGTGTGCCGGCCCTCCGGGCCTCTATTTATAATTGGAAACACCCACCGGGGCTTGTCAGCCCCGGCAAAGGATGTGGCGACCCTTCGGGTCTGAAGTGTTTGCATAGGAATTGAGACTATGGCTGTAGACCAGGAAGGGTCCTGTAATGATCGTAGTCGTATTCATGGACACATCGTCTGAGTCGTTTCGTATAATTGAGTGACGCCGACTCGTTATAGACCGAATTCGAAACTTGATCTGGTAGCGCCGACCCGTCCGGAACGTTGTTGGGACCGTCTGCGAATATGAGTTGATTGCTATGATGATGCGGCAGTCAGACTACGAGAACGCAGCAAAGCGGTACAGGCGGACGGTCGTTAATGTCAGCACCTGCACCTTCGCGCTTTTCGTCGTTATGCTTTGGGTAAGCGTTCTGATGCTTGAACCGCATGTAGCCACAATTCGCCAATGGGCAGTGGCGGTCGGCCCGATTGCTCAAGTATTGTTTCCGTTGGCGGTGTTTGCAGCATCGTCCCCAGTCCCGCTGATATTCCTGTTCGCGGTTGTCCGGCGTGCTCGTCTTAATTCGCGTCTCCATTGTCCGGAATGCAGAAAATTTATTGGTGACATCGATTCAGAAAAGCACATTACAATGTACGGAACATGTCCCCGTTGCGATTGGGAATTGCTCTCAAATAGCAAATTGGACTCTGATGTCACCAAGCTTAGCCAGGATTCTTGTCGCGGAATGCCATGAAACAAGTCCATGTCACAACGCGCAGTGAATGGCGGAAGTGGCTCGCTGCCAATCATGACCGGGAACCAAACGGCATCTGGCTCGTGTATTCCAAAAAGCAGTCGGGCCAGCCAACTTTGGAATATGAAGAATCAGTCCAGGAGGCCCTCTGCTTCGGTTGGATCGACAGCATCATTAAGAAGATCGACGACGTGAAGTTCTGCAGAAAGTTCACGCCACGCAAAGACGACAGCAATTGGTCGAACAGCAACAAAAAGCGTGTTGAGCAACTGATCAAAGAAGGTCGGATGACCAAATTCGGTTTGGCAAAAATCAAAGCCGCGAAGAAATCTGGCCGCTGGGAGGAGGATCCGAGTCCCACGATCGATTTGGGCATGCCTCCCGAATTGTCGAAGGCATTGGCTAAAAACAAACGTGCCAAGAAATTTTTCGACGAACTGGCACCGACTTATCAGAAGCAATACATCGGTTGGATCGTCACTGCCAAACGGCCCGAGACGAAAGCGAAACGGCTTAAGGAATCGATCGCCTTGCTTGCCAAACGGCAAAAACTGGGAATGAAGTAGATATGCCTTAAAAAAGGGGACATTCTACTTTTGAAGCATTGGTCGAATCTGAATGATGGGATTCGATTTTTGAAAAGTTGAATGTCCCCTTTTTTCCGCCATTCCCGCGGACGCGAGAATCCAGGAATACCTCGGGCGAATACGATAGAGTTGCAGATCGTACTGGCAGTGCTGGTGAATGTCGGCCAGAGTAAAAGTCGCCCAATCATTGTTGGCCGTCGGCAGAGGACCCAGATATGCGCCCCCAAAAGCTCGCCATCAATTGTGTTGTGCCGGTGCTGTTGCTCGTTTTTATATCGAGCCCACAATCGTGCCGTTCTGACGACTTCGACGAACTGACCGCCATCGAAATCGAGCAACAGGCAATCGACCATCGACAACGGATCAAGTACGGACATGTTGTGCTGGATTGGAAGGAAGCCAGGCTTGGCAGGTCAGGTCGGCCCGGCGGCGGTACACAGGTAAGGAAGGTCGAACTCTTCTTCCACCTGGACGAGAAACGGTCCGACGAGCAGCGTGGTGAGGAATTACAGATTCGCTGTACGAACGCCACGTCGATCGGGCAATTCGCTGCATATGTTGCCTCACCGCGTCATGACCCATTTGTGACGCTGACCAATCGGTCGCAGGTCACAGATGAACCGAGGTACTTTATCCTCGACCCGCGGGAACTTGGTTGTCTTCCGGGGCCCTACGGGCTGACGCTTTCGCGGGGCATCGATTCGTATCTGACTCGTCCCGACAGATCGGATGATAAAGTCACCGCCGCAACGCTCGACGGAATTCCATGCCGGCTCATTTCGTATACCACCGACACGCAAGCACATATCAAAGTTTGGATTTGTCCGGAACGGGACTTCAATGTTCTGCGTTGGGAAAGCCGCTTCACAAGCTCGAATGGCACGACTTACGAGGACATTTCGCAAATTGAAGTGACCCGGCACGAGCCATCTGGCATTTGGTTTCCCTCGAAAGTCGAGTATGTGCGAAAGCGTGACGATGCTGACTTCCTCCTGGAGACCATTGCGGTCACCTTACAATCGCTCGATGAGCCACTCGATCCTGCATTATTTACTGTTGCCGGCATCGACAAGATTGCTGAAGGAACGCGCGTCGTTGTGGTAGGCGGTTTGGCGGAGAATATTGTCCCGAAGACGATCAATATCGAAAGTCTGAGACGAACGGGGCGCAAAGGGCCCCCCTCGCTCCCGTCTCCGCGACCGATTGCTGGAAACAAGACGAGCCCAAGTAATGCTGATCCGCAGCTTCCCGAACGACTCGGAATCGATTTCGTACCGATCAAGGCAGGTCGATTTATGATGGGAGATCTCCGCCCTGCCCGCCAAGGTCAACGATATGATAGCAAGCCACGGCCACACGAAGTCGAAATTACGAAACCATTCGAGATCGCAAGACGCGAAATCACCGTTAAGGCCTTCCGACAATTCGTCCAAGAGACCGATCATGTCACTGATGCGGAAAAAGTTCCTGGAGCGCTCGAGGGATTCGACAGCACCAAGAATGCTCAGGTGTCGAACGGTTCGTTCACGTGGCGCGCGCCGGGATTCCCCCAGACTGACAATCACCCAGTCGTTTGGGTCAGTTGGAATGATGCCTTGGCATTTTGCACTTGGCTCACCAACCGAACGCAGCGCCGATATCGCCTTCCTTTTGAAGCGGAATGGGAATACGTCTGCCGCGCCGGTACGACAACGCAGTATTCTGTGGGAGACGACCGGGCGGACTTGAAACGGGTTGGGAACTTCCCTGATCAGTCGCTCAAGGCTGTTTGGCCGGAGCGTCAAACTGTTGCCGATTGGAACGATCGATTTCCCTTTACCGCGCCTGTCGGTTCATTTGAAGCGAACGCATTTGGTATGCAGGATATGCACGGCAACGTTTGGGAATGGTGCTGGGACTATCGTGGAAGCTATCCCACTTCGCCCCAGCGCAACCCGCAAGGCCCAGCCAACGGAAGTACGCGAATTGCGCGGGGCTCAAGCTGGCTGAGTTCGTTGTCGTATGGCAGTGCGTTTCGCAATTCTTGGACACCGAGTCGAGCCGATGGCAGCATCGGCTTTCGGATCGTGCGCGAGGATTAAGCCTCAAACGCAAGCGAAGGGTTTCACCGAGCAAGCGTTCGCTTGCGCATTGGGCCCGGTTACCCAACTGCCTTTCGCACCAGTTCCAGTGATTCGTTGCACAGTGATTCGGCGTCGGCCTCTG
>JANQRQ010000312.1 GCA_028284485.1 Planctomycetaceae bacterium
CCAACGCCGTTCACTCCGGCGACCAGAATCACTGTCGGGCCCGATTCGGCAAACTGAATGGCGGAAAGGGGATTTTCGGGATCCCAATGAGTCCCCTCTTCCCCTTTGAGTAACGACTTAAGTTTTTCTTTGACGGTATTCCAAAGCTCGTCAACGTCAATAGTTCGGCCGCCGTGCTTTTCTCGAAGTTCATCGACGATCGCGGTGGCAGCGGCGACACCCATATCGGTTTTGATGAGGCGTGCTTCGAAGTCTTCCAGTTGCGGTTCTTCGAGAATTTCGCCCGCTTTAAACAAGTCGCGGACATCGGTCCGCAGAAGATCTTTCGTCTTCCGCAGTCCCTTTTTTAGCTTATCGAATAGTCCCATATCAGCCGTTGTTATTGTGAAATTGAGAATGGTTCAGTCACAAGCGAAGCATTCCAAACGTTGATTGATGGAATACCCGGAAGGCGCGACGATCATATGACCTGCATTTGCTGTCGGCAAGCTTAGACATCGGTGTGCGGGGCACGCAAGATTCTTGGTATAAACCCAGGCAGAAGCCAGGTCGTTAGGCTTCACAGCGTGTTATGCAGCGGGCCGGGACAGCAGCTCGGCAAAACGCTTATTGGCGGACTGCCATTGATCTTGATCGGCCGGCTCAAACCGATGCATTTCGGTGGAATTGCGGACAATCTCGCGGATATCAGCGAGGGTCGCAATCTCCCCCGATGTGCGGGCCTGTACGAGGACATTCCCTAAAGCGGTTGCTTCGATTGGCCCCGTCAATACGGGCCGGCCACAGGCATTGGCGGTGAACTGGTTGAGCAAATCATTCTGACAGCCGCCACCGACGATGTGAATGACTTCCACTCGCTCGCCGGTCAACTCTTCGAGCCAGCCAAGGACAACCCGGTATTTCAGAGCCAGGCTTTCCAAGGCACACCGAACGAATTGTCCTTCCGATTCTGGAACAGGCTGATTGGTGTCGCGGCAATAGTCGGCGATGGCCTGCACCATGTCGTCGGGGCTGAGAAAGCGACTGTCATCCGGATCGATCAGTGACCGAAACGGGGGGGACGCGGTCGCTTGTTGAACCAAGTCGGCATAGTCGAAGGCGTGTCCCTGATTTTCGAACGAGCGGCGACACTCTTGAATCAGCCACATCCCCATAATGTTTTTGAGAAGCCTGTATGTGCCGTCGATACCCCCTTCGTTCGTGACGTTAAGTTCCAAAGCTCGGTCGGTCAAAACGGCCTCTTGTACCTCGACACCCATTAACGACCATGTCCCCGAGCTGATGTAAGCCCAGTTTGCTGCACCGGTTCGTTCTGTTGGGATTGCGGCGACCGCAGAACCGGTATCGTGGGTCGCCGGTGCCACGACATTGATCCGCGACAAACCGGCAGCGTGCGCGACGGCTTCCCGCAGGCGGCCTAGCGATGTCCCAGGCGCTACGACGTTTGCCAACATCCCTGTCGGTATTTCGAGCCGCCGCAAGAGGTCAAACGCCCAGTCATTTTCGGTCGCGTGAAAACATTGGGTGGTCGTGGCGTTAGTGAATTCGACGACCTTGCTGCCGGTCAGCAACCAGTGAAAGAAGTCCGGGATCAACAACATGCAATCGGCCATTTCGATCATTCGGCTGTTGGTCTGCTGCATGGCAACCAGTTGATAGAGGGTATTGATCTCCATGAATTGCAAGCCGGTTTGCGCGAAGATCTCTTTGCGCGGTACGCGGGTCAATGTGTGTTCCAGCAGGCCCGTGGTTCGGCTGTCGCGATAATGGTACGGTTGCCCCAGCATCTCCGACTGACTGTCGAGCAGCACATAGTCGACGCCCCATGTGTCAACGCCGATCGACTTGATCGCATCACCATATCGGGAGGCCGCCGATCGCAAGCCATCCTGAATGTCGGACCACAAACGTAAAACGTCCCAGCGCATGGTTCCCGCTACTGCAACCGGTCCGTTTGGAAATCGGTGCAATTCCTCCAACGCGATACGTTTGCCGTCGAACAGGCCAGCGACCACGCGGCCGCTCGATGCGCCCAAATCGACTCCCAAATAGCATTGATCCGGCATACCGATGGAATTTCCCTACTCGTTTGTCATGTGATGTTGTCGGCGAATCCAATGATACTGTGCTGTCACCTCACCATGCTACTAACGGTTGAAATTTGCGCATGACGCACAAGGTTTCGTAGCTCTTCGACATTTTGTTGCGGCCAAAATCAACCGGTGGCGCCGGGAATGCCACGGCGTGTGTTGTGACCCTGTCGAGTCGATCGTATCCTACAGCAGATGACCCTGCGAGGATTTGACATGCCACCACCACAGACAAGGCAGAACTCGGCGACTGCGCCGAGTTGTCCGCGTCTTGCGAGAGTGCAAGCCAATTCCTCGAAGCATAGTCATTCACTTTGTTCCAACTCGATTCGTTATTAGTAACTCAAGCTGAGAATCATGTCAGAACGACTCAATGGAAAAATTGCCATCGTGACCGGTGCGGGTCGCGGTATCGGACGGGCGATCGCCTTGGAATTTGCTCGGGAAGGGGCCAACGTTTGTGTGACGGCGCGGCGTGAGGCGGAAATTTCAGCGGTGGCCGACGAGATCCGAGCAATGGGTCGCAGTGCTGTGTCAATCACCTGCGACGTCGCCGATCGAAATGCCGTGGCCGCAATGGTTGCGTCAGCCGCCGATCAATTGGGAGGCGTTCATATCCTAGTGAACAATGCCGGTGGCGGCGCGGAAAGAAACAAAGTGGCCGACGACGATGCGGCGAACTGGTCTCGCGTGATCGAAGTCAATTTGATGGGCACCTATTACTGTGCTCGCGAGGCTATCCCGCACATGCGCAGCGCTGGGGGCGGGACGATTATCAATGTGGGATCCGGTATGGGTCACCAGGCCACGGTGGGAAATAGTTCCTACAATGCCGCCAAAGCCGGCGTTTGGATGCTCACGCGCTGCCTGGCCTTGGAAGCCTGGCAAGACAACATTACGGTCAACGAGTTGATTCCCGGGCCGGTTTACACCGAATTGACCTCGCAGATATTCGATCCGGAACAACCGCATCCGGCGTTCGCCAGCGAATGGGTCAAGCGCCCGGAAGATGTCGTGCCTTTGGCGATGTTTTTGGCCACCCAGACGGAAAAAGGCCCGACAGGTCAGTCGTTTAGCCTCGCGCGTCGACCGGTTTCGTAGAGTCTGAACGGGCCGGCGATGACGATGGTCGACCAAACTCCTCGTCGCGATACCGCACGACCGTTCCCGTTCCGTTGATGCGCTCGGCGAATCGAAGGGGAATACGGCAGGTCAGTGTGACGCGCGACTCCTCGTCGTGGTACCGGGTGTCGGTGACCTCAGCATGTTCGGCCAAGTATCCGAATAAACGACCGTTGCCGACGTCGGTTTCGATTTCCGCCTCGACCGTTCCGCGTCCCAGCCTCGAAGTGACCGCTTTTTCCAACCGGTCGATTCCGAGTCCCGTGTGGGCGCTAATTGTCACCGAGTTCTCATGACGTACTTTCAGAACATCAACAAACGACCGGTCTTCGACGGAATCGCATTTGTTGAGCACGAGCAGTGTATTTTCGGTCTCCACGCCGATTTCTTCGAGAACCTGGCTCACGGTCGAAATTTGTTGTTCGGCCTCGGGATGGCTGGCATCGACCACGTGTAGTAAAAGGTCGGCGTGCCGAGCCTCTTCCAATGTCGATTTGAATGAAGCCACCAAATGGTGTGGCAAGTCGCGCACAAAACCGACCGTGTCGCTGAGGAGCACTTCTCCCCATTGGGGCAACTGCCAGCGGCGCGTCCGCGTATCGAGCGTCGCAAATAGTTTATCGGCAACCAAAACATCGGCACCAGTCAGTCGACGCATGAGTGTGCTTTTGCCGGCATTTGTATATCCAACAAGTGATACGGTGACTTGGTCGCTACGTCCCGAAACGACGCGCTCGCGCCGTTTTTCGACGCCGCGGAGTTTGCGTTTAAGTTCGGCGACGCGTCGGTCGATCAAGCGGCGGTCCGTTTCCAACTGCTTTTCACCAGGGCCGCGTCCTGTGCCCACACCCCCTTCGATCCGTTCGAGGTGCGTCCACAGCCGTTTCAATCGCGGGCGAAAGTACAGCAGTTGTGCCAACTCAACTTGCAGCTTCGACTCGTACGTTTGGGCACGCGTGGCAAAAATGTCCAGAATCACCTCACTACGATCCACAATGATCGTGTTGGTTTCCTTCTCGAGGTTGCGTCCCTGTGCCGGCGAAAGTGGATTGTCGACGACGACAAGTTCGGCATCGTGCATCGCAATCAGCTGGTTGAGTTCTTCCAGCTTTCCCTTGCCGAGCAGCGTTGCGGGGTGAGGGTTTTTCCGAACCTGAACCAAGGTTGCAACGACGTTGACTCCAGCCGTGGTTGCCAGTCCGCGCATTTCGTCCAGAGCGCGTTCTTTGTCGTGTTGCTGAGATGGATCAAGACAAGCAATAAGGATCGCCCGCTTGCGTTGGACTCTCAACTCTTCTCGTTTGGGCTCTGCCAAGGGCGGTTTTCGACCTCCGGATTCGTAACGGGAAAGGAGTGCCTTGTTAACTCCATTTTAGCGCCGAGACGGGGGCTCAGCAATACGTTGGATAAAGTGACACGCCGTAGTTTGGCGTGGTTCGGGTCTGATGAGCGTTGTCATGCCGAATGTGAAGAGAAGTACATCAATCGCCTGAACGGAATCGGGGCGGCCGAACTGCGGTACGGTCGACCGGCGAGGTGTCATAAAAGAAAACGAGCCGGGAAGACGCGGGTATCTTCACGGCTCGTTCGGGCGAGAATGTATTGAAGTGTGGAAGGTGGGGTGGGCTATAGGCCCCTCTCCAAGGGCCGGCGGGGTCTCTCTCCTCTCAGTTGTTCGATTTGCCTCTCTCAAAAGCAAATCAGAACAAGAATCTCTCACTCCGCACGATGACAATTGCACCAATCGTGCCAATTGTGTGAGTTTCTCTTCGCAAAAACTCGTGCGATTGCTCCAACTTGTTAGCGATCAACAAGTTGAGAATCGAAATTCGCCTTATCACTTCTCGAAGAAGGCTGCCGACTAGCGAAACACTGCTTGAAAAAGTTGCAATTCGGAAAAAGTTGCAATCAGCAAATTGTAGAAATCGCCAAGATTTCGGCCGACGATTCGCTCGGACTCCCCGGCCGATACCGGTGGGCGAGGCCGATGAGTGGTCGACTATTCGTCGTCTACGACTTCGATGGAGATCGTTCCCAGCAGATTCATCAACGGCAGAAATGCCGAGACTGGCGCCGGAGCATCGTCGGCAAAGCTGGAATCGGCAAACTTGATGTGGCCGGCTCCGATCCCGCCCTCGCCCAAGGTAGCATCGAGGGGAATCCATTGTCCGCCCAAATAGGCTTCCGTCCACATGTGTCCACCAAACGCATTCCGCCCGGTCACGTAAACCAAACCCGTTGCGATGCGCGAGGGGATTTTCTTGGCCCGCAGCATGGCGGCCAAAAGCACCGCGTGTTCGGTGCAATCGCCTTCCATTTTTTCAGCGACTTCCGCAGCCGACGCCAATGCGGTCGAGAAGTTCTTTTCTGTCAATCGGTCGTGCACATACTTTTCCATACTCTCTGCGATGCGAATCGGATCGGCCTGGCCTGCGGCGGCTCGGCGTGCATGGTCCCTTACCTTGGCGTCGTCAGACTGTAGGAATCGAGTCGACTGCAGAAATTCCGGGTCGGTTTTGGAGGATCTTCCGAACGGATTTGGCCGAACAGCCGAGACCGTCAATTCCACGGTTCGTGAATCGACTCTGTCGATCTTTTGAGTGGGGCCCTCGGTCAGGTATTCCGACGGATCATCTCCGGTGGAAGTAATGCGATAGACAATGCGTTCCTTGCGATGAGCCTGACGAATGGGATCGACCGGAACGAGGGTGGCGATGGCAAAATCGAGCTCTTCGCCGGCCAGTTCCTCCATGGCGACTTCTTTCGAAACCGAGTAGGTGACCATGCCGAGCGCGTCCATTTCTGTTCGCAGCGCTTCCCCGGTTTCATCCAAATACATGCGAATGGGGGGGAGTTCCGGGGACATGATTCTCACTTTGAGCAGTTTTTCCCGCTGTCCGCCCAAGAGTTTGACCGTTCGGTAGTCGTCCGCCATGACTTTCACTGTTACGACCTTGTTGAGCATCGGTTCGTATTTTTTGTAGGAGCGGCTGTCACCCGGCTTTAACGGGGGATCGGTCAGCAATGCGTCTTCCTGGCTCGGGGATTTGACGGAATGATCCCAGAAAGCCTCGGTTTTGTGGGCACGGCCTCCGGTTGTCGATTCCAAATACAACCGGTTGCCTTCGATCCGGCCGACTGTTCGATTGGTCGTGCTGGGGGGATTCTTCATCTCGAGCGCAAATTCCAGGATGCGACCGTCGACCGACTCATCGTATTGCGTGTTCGATTCCAGCTCGATTGCCTGACCGAAACGCTTGAACTTCAAATGTTCCTCAATTGTTGTGCGGATGATTTCCCGGCCATCCCGCTCGATGGAACGCGTGCGGCTTCGGGAATACCCCACTCGTTGATCGTTGACGTAAGTGACTTGCCAGCTCTCGTCGTCAACCGTTGCATCGGCTGCGATCGACGTATTGACCGCCGATTCGGCAAATAGCATCGCGGCCAGAATGATGACCACGATTCGAGTCGCGACGGGAAAGCGAGATTGGGAATGGAATGGTCGCATCAATCGCATTGGCATACACCTTGGGCAGAAATCCGTTGGCCTCCGAATCATACGAATCAGATGCCGTAGGCCTCGAAAAAATCTCGAAAGAAATTGGCTGATACCGAGAGAAGTTTGGCCTCTCCGTACGCATCTTACAGCAAGACTCAAAACGCCGTAACCGGAACCAGGCAAAGCCCACTATTTCAACGCGGACGATCGTTTCGCGGCCTCCAAGTCGGAAGCAGTTAGTGCAGCTCAACAGATCGGCCCCAATTCCTGACTCGAGACTGTGGGTCAGCCGAAATGCTCGACACGGCATTACAGCCGTCTCATTCCGGAAGATCTGTCACCGCCGTTTGTCGTCCTCGGGGTGTTGAATCGTCGTTCGAGGTCACTTTCTGCCGCGATGGTGGATGTTCCGATTATCGCGGTCGTTCGGAAACAAGGGCTCTTAACCCCTCAAATCGGCGTGTTGCGCCCTCTATTTTCACAAAACCGAACGGTTTTCCTGTGTGACAATCTTCTCCCAGGTGACATGGCCCGATGGTCGTGGGGCCTAACGTAAGAATTTCAGGCGACATCCGAGTGATGACCGCATGTGAAGCGAAAACGCATGCTAGAGTTGCGTACGTCACGTTGAGATAAATACAGATTATTACCGACCCCGGCAGCGATGCTGCCCAGTGGTCAACGGAAATAGAGGGGCTTTCCAGCTATGGGTTTCTTGCAGCGGTTCATAAAGAACTCATTCCGCGACGGACGGACGCATACCGACCGAAGCAGCTTTGAGGATCTGACCGAAGACCAGTTGCAGACGCATCTCAATATCACCCGGTACGGTACATTCGAGCTGACCGAGGCCGTGCGACCATCGTACGACTTACAAGTCATTCCGCAGGCCGGATATCGGCACGACAAGTACCACTGCCAGGAAACCGGCGTCGACATTCCGGTATTGATAGCAGCCGCGTCCCGGGAAAAGGTGTTCGACTTGTTTGTGGAACTTCTCGATCCCATGGGGCACGAAGTGGATGTCGTCCTCGAAACGAGCCATCAACAGGATAATGGCAGCCATCGCGATTTGTACCGCGAAGCGATCGACCTGCCGGTTCTCAAAAGCGTTCTGTACGACTACGAGAATCTGCTGCTCAATGACGGCTGCACCGGGATTGCGGTATTGAATCCGCGTATTCCGATGGAAGTTCAGTTCGATGAGCACAAACTACTCGTGATGTACGGCCAAGACCTGAAAGACTTTGAGTCGGTCTTGGGCGATTACTCGATCGATTGTTCCGAAGATATCAAGTTCATCACCGAAGCCGAGCACGTTCATTCGTCGTCTGACGAATTCGGCGAGCAATTCGAGGAACTGCGGTATCGACTCGGAATCGACGAGTAGACTTAGTTTTCAATCCGCCTGAGAGCGAGCCCCAATCTCCTGGGGCAGCGCGATATGAAACCGCTGGCAACGATCCCCGATCGGACGGAGCTGTGTTATGCGTCTATTGATGGGACTAATGGGTACGGCGTTGTTGATTCTCTCCGGTTGTGGGCTCTTCTGGGGGGGAAATCGACCACCGCAAGGGACCTATCCGGGTGGTACGTTTGCTCCCCCGATTGAAAACTCGAGCCCTTCGCTTAACGAGCCGAGTGACGTTCCGTTTGATGTCGAAGAATTCGAATCGATGTCGCCGGTCATTCCCAATCCCAACGACTCGTCCGCCCGCCGATTGCAGGGTTGGCAGGTCGTACCCCGTTCGGCTCAACGTGAAAGCCGACCGTCGAGTGCGACGTTAACCGGCAAGATTGAAACGCCCCAATTCTCGAACACCTCGCATACGCAGGGCAAGTCTTCGAACTCTGCTCCTACGGCGCGCGACATTGTCGAATTGCTCCCTCCACCACAATAAGCTGGTCGGTGGGGAACTTCGTCTCAGGCGTGTCGGGCGTCGATCGTCGCCAACGACGATGCGGTCAGCAGCCGAGCATCGCGAGTCTCAAGAATGTTCTGTCGAAAGACTTCCGCGCGCGTGATTCCGGACAATCGCGCAAGGCTGGCACCCTTGGAACTTAGCAAAACGAGATCCGCCGCTTTGTAACTCGCCTGACCCGGCAATTGTTGAACCTGAATGTCGTCGATTTCGTTCAGTGAAACCTCTTTGTGCAGACGATTCGTCAAAGACGACCAAACTTGGACTGACTGGCTCGTCAACACGTACCGTACACCGAATAACTTCAACCCGCCGTAAATCAGCACGGCCAGCGGAGCACTCGGTAAGGCAAACAGCAAAAACCCCAACTTCATTTGTGGGATCGAACCGTATAGTTGTCCCAACATTCGCCCCAGGCCCGTGCAGGCGATGGAGGGGTACTTGGTCATAATCGCGGCTTCGGCCCCGGCATAAACGCCGGATATCGCCTGAGGTTTAGTCGTCGACATGGGTGAATTGATGAGTCCCAGAATGCCAAGGGGAATGCTGTCTCGATCCCGTGAAGTCTTCGACCGGACAGTGCGTTGATTGCATTTGGGCGAAGATGTTAAGGACCGATCACGCGACAAATCGCCTTAGAAAATACACTTTTCTGAAGGCGAGTAAGCTATCACACCAGATGTGAGAATTCCAGCATCGGCGATCTGCTGGGCGTATTCAACGACCATTCTATGGGCCGTCTCCGAATGATTGCCCGCCAGGGCGAACGTGTAGCTGTCTGGGCAATGGCATAATGCCTCGTTCTATGATTTCGCCACCCCATTATGTTATGTGCCCAACCCGGTTACCTGGCGTTATTTCATAGAGACTGTCTAAATGTACCGTGCATTGTGCGGTCGTGGCTGTGAGACTCGTTGTCGGTCCAGTGATTCGCGGGTCCAATGGCGCAAATTTGCCAATGGATCATGTCAGTCAAAATGACTTCTATGTCCGTAAGTATTTGTAAAAAAAAGCTTTGGGAAGATTTTCGAAGGCTGCGTGCTGGTTTGTCAAACTTTTCCGATTAGGGGATGTGGTCGAAGTTTATCGGTTATATGGCCGATACTAATTCTATTGATTGCGTAGAGTGATTGCGCAGAGACAGTACGTTCCGACATCCCCCGGACGGAATACATGAGAATCCGGCGAACGCCGAAATTGGTCAGTCTGCTGCTGATCGCCAGCCTCTTGCATGGCTGTTTGCGAACAGAGCGGACGCTGACGTATTTCGGCAAGCCGGAACTGCAGTACTATAAAGATCGCGCCTCCAAGATTGACTACCCCGACACGGCGGGGGATGTGCACGAATCCAAGGCATTTTCGATCGAACCTCGGCGGATCCGTCGTCTCGAGAAGGAAAACATACGCGATATCACGCTCGAAGAGGCCGTCAAGCAAGCGCTCGCCAACGCGGACATCATTCGCGACGCAGGGACATTTCTCTCTCCCGGCAATGCGATCCTTGCGGGCGTGGCCCCCTCGGTTTACGACCCGGCGATTCAAGAATCGAATGTGTTATTCGGGCCCGGTCGCGGCATCGAAGCGGCATTGTCTGATTTCGATGCTCAATACACCACTAGTATGACGTGGGCACGTAGCGAACAGCCATCCGAGTCGGCAAACCTCAGCTTGGATCCGGGCGATCCTCGGGTCACCGAAGGTGGCGACTATCGTTCGCAAATTCAGAAGACACTCGCTGATGGTTCACAACTGGCTATCACCCATAACTGGTTTTATGACGGCAGCAATATCGCCACCGGCGCGGGTGGGCGGCTGTTTCATTCGCATTTTACTTCGCGCCCATCGGCCGATCAGAATGGCGGCCTTCCGACTCTTGGCATCAATTTTCGGCGACCGATGTGGGCTGCTTCAGGCACGGAATTCACACGGATCGCCGGTCCGAATCAGAATGCTCTCAACGGTGTGACGGGTGTCGCGCAGGGTGTGGTGATCGCTCGGATTAACAGCGATATTTCGATTGCCAATTTTGAGCAAGACGTCGTTCGATTGGTCAAAGATGTCCAGGATGCCTATTGGGATCTCTATTTGGCGTATCGCATCTTTCACAGCGAGACGGTTGCCCGCAACAGTGCGTTTCAAATTCGTCAGGTCGTCGAGGCCAAAACCGGTCTCGAAGGGGCCGGCGCTGCCGACTTAGCACAGGCCAGTAGCACATGGTACGAGATTCGTGCACGAGCGGAGACAGCACAGTCGGGAATATTCGAAGCCGAAGTTCGCCTGCGCCGTTTGATGGGCTTACCGGTGAATGATGGTGAAATCCTTCGCCCCGTCGATGAACCGGCGATTGCGGAATTCAAGCCGAATTGGACCGGAAGTTTGGTCGAAGCACTTGTTCGCAGGCCGGAGTTACGGCAACAGAAATGGAATATCAAGAGTCTGGAGTTGCAGAACATTGCTGCGAAGAAATTGACGAGGCCGCAGTTGGACTTCGTTGCCCGTTATCAAGTCAATGGCTTTGGCGACAGGTTGACCAGCAGTGATGAAACAACTCCATTTAGTAGCGCGTTGCGAACACTGACGAATGGGGACTACACGGGCTGGGGATTGGGATTCGAATTCCAAATGCCGCTCGGATTTCGCCTGGCGCATACCCAGGTTTCGAACTTGGAGTGGCAATTGACGAAGGCCCGAAAAATGCTCAACGAATCGGAGCTGGAAATCAGCTACGAATTGGCCAACGCATTTCAGGCTCTCGATCGAACTTACAAAACAGCGCAGACGAATTTCATGAGGCGGTTGGAAGCCGAAAAGCAGGTCGGAGCCTACGAAATTCGATACGAGGTCGCGACAGGTCCCGAGGCAACGTCGATTCTCGATCTCTTGTTGCGCTCCCAAATCAATCAATCGGTCGCGGAGATCGCTTATTACAGCAGTCTGGTGGACTACAACAAGTCGATCCTCGAGTTACAGTTCCGCAAAGGCTCATTGTTGGAAGATACCAACATCTACCTGGCTGAAAGCGAATGGACTGCCGCCGCCTATCAAGATGCGCTGCGCCGAGCATGGGCCCGCAGCCACGCCGTTGACTCGCAGATCTTAGACCACCAGTTGCTGCATACCGAACCTTCAGAATTTGTCATCGGGCCGGATCAACCAGGCTCAATGGTCGGTCCGAGCGGATTCGGCTCTGTCATCCAGCCGGCACCGATTCCGACCGAGTCCACCCAGCCGTGGGTGGAACCACAACCGACTCCACCGACGGAAATTACACCGGAAACTCCCCAGACGCCGGGCGACACCAGTCCGCAACGCCGAGAACCAGAGCCGTTCGAAGTGCGGCTCGACGAAGTAAAACCGATCGAGTTTCAGTCGCAGCGAAATTCCGTCAAGCAAGTTGGGCCCCCACCTTCGAAGTCAAGCTCGGTTTCGCAGCCAATGCCAATGAAAGTTCCTGGACCATCGGCATCGAAACCGCCGGCTGCCGATCAGACTCCTGCTTTGCCGCAGCCTTCTACGAACTCGTCCACCGGAAGTCAGAAGTCGTCGAATTCGATTCGGCAGGTCAGTTCTGAAATTTTTTCGCCAAAGGTCGTGGGCAAACCGAAGACTGCTGCCGAAACCAATGCCAGTCTGCCGGCGAATGGATCGAAATCAGCCTCCGCGACATCCGGTTGGACAAAATCGCGGCCGGATTCCAAGTAGAACGGCACCCTCTCGCAAAGCGTTGAGTTTCAGGTGGCCAGGTGCTCGGCAGGGTGAAAC
>JANQRQ010000347.1 GCA_028284485.1 Planctomycetaceae bacterium
GCTGGATTTCTCCATTCAAAACGGCGACTGGTTGTACGAAGATTTTCGGAAACATCCACTAAAAGACTGGCGAGAGACTGTCGGAGCGACTGAAAGTGAAACGCCGTCTTTGCTCCAAGCGGCACCGATGCTCGTCGGCGTTTGGGAAAACTACAAGATGTATCTTTGGCGTTCGGACGAGCTCAGCAGTTTTCATCGCCACATTCCGAGCTTCTTTACTTATGACGATCACGAAATCGTGGATGACTCGTCGGGATCCGGAACGATCGGCGCACGGCCGAGGCGGGCATTATTTCGCGATATCGGCGTTCGAGGATGGTACGACTACGTCGGTTGGTCGAATCCGGTCCATACAGAGCAGGACGCGTATTTCGGCGTTGGCAGCTTCGAGGCAGGTTCCAATGTTCTGACCGACGAAGCGGCTGATTTTCGGGCACTCGATCTTGAAGAGATGTCTAACCTGCACGTCCATTGGGGGACGGAAAACGCCAGTGAAATTCCAAAAACCTTCGACACGGAGCCGGGAGCCGAGCCGAACGCGGGTATTTACGAAACGGTGGAAGTGATCGACTCGAATCGGCTCCGCATCCGTCCGGCGGCAAAACAGACCGGTCGCGCGTCGTATTCGATCGGGCGACTATCGTACTACCGCCAGCGAATCAGCAACTGCGATATTTTCTTTTTGGATACTCGTGGGCACCGCGAGATCCCCGACAACGACAATCCCAAACGCGAAGGGGTCTCGATACTCGGCAAACAACAGAAAGCGTGGCTCAAGAAAGAGATGGCAAGTTCCGACGCCGATTGCTTTTTTGTGGTTTCGTCGGTGAACTTCATGATTCCCCATCTGGTCGACTGGGGCGAAGCGGGCTACGTAGGATACGACGACTCGTGGTGCCATTTTTGGCTCGAACGCGAGGAACTGATCACATTCTTCGAATCACTCGACAAGAAGGTCTTTCTGCTGACCGGAGATCTGCATAACAGTTTTGTGGTGAAAGTGAGCGACAATATTTGGGAGTTTGGTGCCGGACCTCGCTCATCGGGAAATGCACGATATACGTCCGAGGGGGGACGGCCGCCAAACGGCGAGTTTGATTCGTACGGTCGGCATTGCTTTATTCGTTGGTCGACCTGGTTCGAAACAGGACCGACAAGACAGCAGTTTCCGCGCAAGGTTTACTGCATCGTGACTGTCAATAACACGTTTCGCAACTTCACCGAAGAGGGGGATGAACGTTGGCAGGCGTACGACTTTCCCCAGGTCCTCTTCAAGTACTATGACGGGTTAAGCGGAGAATTGCTGTATGCGGAATCGGTATTAGTTGACTGACGGTATGTCAAAAGACTGCGCCTCAATTAGCGTCTCTCTGACGCGTCAAATCTCCCGGGCTGTCAGCCTAAGGCATTTTCCAAGACGTATCCCACCCTTTGTTCCGAAGCTTCCCGAGCAGCGGCGGACAAAGGGCAAATCGCATTCACGCTCTTTTAGAATTTAGAAACTTTCGTTGTCAGCGGTAGGTATATTCGACTCCCTGTTACTGGTCGCATCTTGTGCAGATTGGTCATGCCATAAACCGTACTTCACAAGCCCGGGTAAGACAGAAGCAGCACCAAAAAAAGCGATACATCCTGCCCCGATTGCGAACGCTCCCGAAATCAGTGCAGGGAATTGTTCGAGGCCGCAAAGCTGATACCTGGCGTAGATAATTTGCTTGGTGCCCGCAAAATTCGACGCGCCGGAATCGATCCGTATCGTCGCGGAATACTCTCCCCTGCGAAAAGGGAGAAATGACGCCAGCATGATTTGTCCGTTCCTTGTGTGAATTGTTTCGTCGTTGATGTCGGCGCTTATCGTTTCATTTCCATTCGAATCCCTGATAGCAATATTTCCGGTGAAGTCTTGAAACAGATCTTCTGGTTCTCTTAACGACTCGCGGTCCAAGTCGGTGTCCAAGTACAACTCTTCTCCATGGGAACTGCTGTACGTTTGATGAAACGGCACGGTCGTGACACCTGGTTGCGACAGATCAATTACTACTTCCATGGGGCGTGCGGTCAGTGCGCGATGGTAACTGGCATTTGACTGCAAGGCATCACGGGCGCACCACAATGCAGCGCCGGAGCAAATGACGACAAATGCCAGTCCAATAATTCGACCGATTGCGACTTTTCGCATTGTGCTAATACGAGGATGGAATGCGTTCGTTGATCTTTCAAACGCAGTGGCCATACAGGCGGCAACGTTCCCGTCGACCTATTGCATTATAGGGCTATCCAGTTCGGCCGTCAGAGGACAAACTCCTCAACACCGATGTAAATGAAGATGATTGTCCCGGCGATGACAAACAACAGAACCGATCGCATCGTGTTTGTTTTCACCCAGTCATCCATCCATCGCAACCAGTTTGGCATGAAGACACACCATATGATCGCAAACAGGCTGTAAATCACGATCGCCAGCGCGACATCCTGCAGCAAAAACAAAATCGCTGCGGCCACAATATCGGGCGGAAACGGCACCGACCAAAAAACGACAAAAGTGATACTGAAAATCACTAAAAGAAAGAGGCAGCACAAACCGAGTCCGATACGCTCTGAGCGCGATTGGGGAAAGAAACTTTCTCGGTCGTCGAATTCGTCCGGCATTGTGGCGGGCTTTTCGAATATCGGCACAACAATTACTGGGCGGGGGATCTAATGTCCGAAGACAGTGTTACGCCCTACAGTTTACCGACAACGGCCTCGAATCACAGAATTTGCACCTTCCAACAGACGTTACGGGTGTTCATCGAGACGTAAAAATGTCTACCAAGCTGGTCGACTGGGGCCATTCGACCGTCATGCAAACTCTGCACTTCGCGGCCTAGCGAATTCGCGTGATGCAAATAGGCGACTCACGCTTCGACAGTCCCACGGAACAACGCAAATAGCCCGAATCCTTCGTGCATCAGTTGCTCGACCTCGTAAGGTTTGACGCGTTTCCTCTGACGATAGTAAACAAGTTGGTCACCGCGTGCTTCGACGCAGATCTTTTCCTTTTCTTCGAAGAACGATAGTCGCTCGTTAGTGAAAACGTCTCGAATCGCGGGTTCATTCTCGCCGCGCAATAAATACCGCGAAGAGAACTTGGGGTGTGATTCAAAGTCGATGTCTTGGTAACCGAAAACGCTGCCGATCTTGTGAAACAAACCTTCGGGTCGAACTGCGAAATGAGGCAAGTCGAGCGCAGCAGAGCGAACATATACAACACTCTGCTTGTGAGTTTGCGAGTTCTTGCCACCACCGATCGTGTAACGGTAATCGAAAATGGCCAATTCCACGTCGTTCGCCTTGCCGTGCAGCATGTTTTGAATCTTCTTTGAGTGCCCCTGCGAGAACAGACGCAAATGATTCAGACTGTCGAGCAGCGAGTCGTCGCCCTTGGCAAAGAACGGGAGCCCTAATTCATGGGCAACACTCTCAATCCGCTCCGTACGCTTCTTCTCATAAAGCCAGACGGAATACCATATCGCTCCGATGACGAATACGATGACGGCCAGCACTGTAAACACGCTGGCAAAGTTTCCACCGGCCGCCAAAATTGGCATGAGGAGATTGATTTTGATCATCGGCTGAGATTAGCTATCGACGTCCAACATTCCATAAGAACCAAAATGCAGGAAAATGTGCTGTTGAAACGGAATCACTGCGGCTGATAATTCATCGACGGCAGAAACAACGCCTGCATAATAACAAACGACGAGGCGAAAGCGGCGGTTCACTAGCTGTTGCCTGTTTGATGGGAATTCCACAGGAATTGTTCGATGGCCAGCAGAAAACAGCCGATTGGCTTCGGGACGGAAAACGCGAAGTCGGTGATCGGCCCAAGCCAATCGATTGTTAATGGTGATACCTGAAGGGGTGGCAAAAATGCTTGACCTGTATAAACACTCCATCGCCAATCAATTTGACGCGACACTTTGCACGATCAATACCTGTATCGCGCGATGTCCCGATTCGGCGTGGGACGAACCGGTCGTCAATCTCGCATTTAACCAGGCGGCTTTTCACACTTTGTTTTTTGCCGATTATTACCTCGGACACGATGAGGAATCGCTCCGTAACCAACCGTTTCATATCGACAATCCGCAGATCTTTCGCGACTACGAGGAACTCGTGGACCGCAAGCAAGTCTTGATGTACGACAAACCGTCGCTGAAAGCTTACCTACAGCATTGCCGAACGAAGGCAGCCGAGGTGCTAGCCGCCGAGACATTCGAGACATTGCAGGCACCGTGCGGATTCCGGCGCAAGGATTTCTCCCGGGCCGAATTACATGTGACCAACA
>JANQRQ010000349.1 GCA_028284485.1 Planctomycetaceae bacterium
CAGGGATGAAACTTCAAGGGGGGAATCGCGAATCAATTCAACGGCCCGCTCTTCGCCGAATTCGACAACCTTAGGTCGCCAAACGCCAATGCCGTCATATCCCGTTTCCGAAAAATTGGTCACGTCGTCAAGCAGCGACCATCGGCACGTTGTGATTTCGCTCATCGACAGTTTGTGTCGGCGAGCGGTCGAGTCCGGATCGGCGGATAACTTTCCGGAACTGATAGAACGGTGTAATTCCTTACGCATCGAAGAATTCGTCAAGTGAAACTCACAATTCTAATGAAATGAAACACAAATATCGGTTCTTTGTGACCGAAGCTGTGTGATATGAAAAGGGCGATGGATAATTACTATGGCCTTACAGGTCAACAGCAAGTCTGTAATGTGGCCGAGTTCGACTTTCGACACAAAGCCGTCAGAAATGGGGCGCTCGATTAACCTCTGGCGTTGAGTTTGACATCCGCGCTGTTCGCGACGTTGGCCCAAACGTGGACGTGGGGAGAACCACGGAAATGCCATACGAACGAAGGGCCTTCCAGCCGCCAGATATCCCAAACTTGATCGTTACCGATGTCGCCGGACTGGTAAAAGGCGATGCTGCACGCCTCTAAACCTCCTTGTTGTTCAAGGCACTGCAGCGCTTCTTGTTGATCCGTTGCTCGGTATGGTTCGATTAGTAACTTTAATACGTCCTGGACGTGCGACGTCTGGTCCTGCGACAGTTCGGAAATTGATATGCCGGGGAACGCTCCTTGATGACCCTGGAAGCTTACTGCGCTTTCGCGCGGAGCTTTGGCGATGAGCGCTTGTTTTCGTTGTTTCCCATCGAGCATCTTGAACAAGGCATTTGCTTTGAGACCCTGCGGCCAAAACACGTTCCCAGGATGATCGGCCTTTTCATTAAAATCTTGGGCAGCGTGCCCGTAAAAAATCGGGCCGCCAAATGCGACATGCTCAGTGCTGTTCCCGTCGCATCGAATGGTCAAATGGCGTCCCGTCATAACGAATTCGAACTGGTCAGTTCCAGGTTCACCAAAGATGGCAATTGTCTGAGCTTTTCCATAGCCGCCGGCATCATCGAGTAGTTGCAGCCGAATTCGATCGTGCCAATCCGGGTTGTACAGGCGAAAGAATATGGCCTCGATGAGGTCCTGCTGATCGTTGGTGAAGAACTTTCCGCCGACATTGAATTTGGTATCGGTGATATTCCAGTTATTGGAAACGTGTGTTCGCAATAATCCGCGGTCGTCTCGGTGGTTCCAGTCGAAGCAAAGTTCTTCTTTTTGCGTCGGTGTGAACGAATCGTACAGCGTGCGCACAAGGTTTTCGGGTTGAGTCGCTTTGGATTTATCAGCAAGAGAAACTGCACGCGGGGTGGAAGCGACAACTGCAGCGGCACTCACGGTTTTGACAAACTGCCGACGTGTGATAGGGGACGTTGTGCGTGCATCACAATCGGGGCAATGATCAAACCGCTGCATAGCCTTCTCCTTCAAAACGTTCTACTCAAGTCGCTCGGAGCGTAGGATGGCTATAGTATTGATCAATGATGACTGAAAACGCAAACGCATTTCTTGACAAATTGAAATCATATTCATTGCAGATAAGTTTGACTCGTTTGGCGCGCACGATTGCATCGACAAGCACTGTGAGTTGCCGTGTTTGCCTTCCGCGGAATGTGGAGCAAAAAACTACGGCATTGAATGAACAGTTCTGCAGTTCGAATGCAAACCGATCTCGAGATCGCGCCCGAATACAAAACGCGCTAGAAAATGCCGAGTTGGTCGCGTGCGTCGTCGGTCATCCGGTCCGGCGACCAGGGGGGAGACATAACGAGTTTGATTTCGACCTCGTCAACATCTTCCAAACGCTCCAAAGCCATCTTGGCTTGTTGAATAATCTGCGGTCCGGCGGGGCAGGCCGGGCTCGTCAGCGTCATTTCGACGTCCACTTTAGAATCGGTCTGTTCGACTGAATAAACAAGTCCCAAATCGACGACATTAATCATCAGTTCGGGGTCGATGACTTGCTTTAATGCTTCAATCAGTTCCAATTCTTCAGCCATCGAGTCGTACTCCTACGTTGTGGGCGGGCGCCTCTGATATTTCAGACGGCTTGCCGAGCTTTTGCAGGCAACAACCAGGGGTTGTATCGCAACTATCGTAATCGACCATAAGTACTTTTTCGAACTGTCGAGAGAATCAGTCGTTCGACCGCACGTAGATGGCCTCATCTCGAATCTCAACCTCAAACGTTGGAACGGGTTCGGTCGCCGGCATGCAGAGGGCCGCGCCGGTGCAGATATCAAACCGGGCGCCATGTCGTGGGCAAGTGATCTCGCCGTTTTCGATCGGCCCATCCGTCAATGGTTGGCCATCGTGCGTACACACGTCCTCAATGGCATAAAACTGATCCCCGATACGAATCAGCAACGCGGGGATATCGTCGATCAAAAACGATTGCCGCCCTCCATCTTCCAGTTCACTCACGCTGGCAATACGTTGAAAGTCGCTCATGATTTCACTCACGTGAATCCGTGCCGATTATTCCCAGTCATGAAGCGATAACATCAGTCGGCTTTGTCGGCCCGACGTGTTGTTTCGCAACCGAGAAGTTTTTCGGCGAGATGGAACTAGTCGCCGATACCGAGTTTGCGTTCGACCGTTTGGCTTAACGTGTCGCGAACGATTTCCACAGGGATGCGATCGAAAACAGTCTGAAAGAACCCTTCGACAATCACATGCATGGCTTCATACTTCGTAAGCCCTCGGCTCATGCAATAAAACACTTGCTCCTCGTCGACTCGTCCGGCAGTTGCCCCGTGAGTGCACCGCACATCGTCGGCTTCGATTTCTAATCCCGGGATCGCGTCGACCCGACATGTTGGTGTCAGCACTAACGAATCGTTCCGTTGATATCCGTCCGTTTGTTGTGCCTCTTGATCGACCTTGATCATTCCACGCCAGATCACTCGCGACTTGTCTCGCAGGACGTCCTTGTAAAGAAGATCGCTATGGGTGTCGGCGGCGTGATGTGTTTGTTGTGTGTAATACGATAGGACCTGTCGATCGGTCGCGAATGTCACGCCGTTGACTTGAGCCTCGGCGCCACGTCCGTCGAGATGCACATCCTGGTGGATATGTGCTAACTTGGCTCCCAGGCCGCCGACGGTCCACTGCAAAGAACCGTTACTCTGCACTCGACCAGCTTGATGTGCGAAATGCCATACTTTGTCGTTCCAGTTTTGTAACTGGACATAGCGAAGACGAGCATCGCGCCCCACAAGTAGCTCAACGGCCCCAACATGAAGACCCGCTGCATCGCGGCTCGCCGACGATGTTTCTTCCAGCAGGGTTGCCGACGCACCATCTTCCAAGATGATCAATGTATGGCTAAAGTCCGCGGCACCGTCACGGGCTAACGAAATCAAACTGTAAAGCGGTTGTTCGATTTCGACGCCACGCGGAACGTATAGAACCGTTCCTCCGGTCCAGAAGGCCGCATGCCAGGCGGAAAAGCGGTCGGTATCGAGTTGGACCGCGTTTTGCATGAAATGGGGCTTCAGGATCTCGCCATGTTCGGATGCCAGAGTCGCCAGATTGCCGAAAAGCACTCCTTGGTCGGCAAGCGATTGATCCAAAACCGGGGATTGACCGATCCCGTCGACATAGGAGACACGACCTGCGAATTCGCCCCGGTCTTCCAATAAAGTTTCCACAACTTCAGATGTTTCGGAAGTCGCGGCGACGGCAAATTTTTCCGGGCGAAAGGCACGCAGTTCGACGCGTTTCCATTCCTCTGGATCGAGAGGAATCGATTGTTTTTCGCTGTAGACGTCAAATGCGCGGCGACGCATATCCATGACCCATCCCGGATCGTTTCGCGTTTCGAGAAACGATTCGAATCCCGCGCGATCGAAACCTCCCGGTCGTGAAATCGTCATACCTTGGGATGTTTGACTCATGATGGTTTCTTCAGTTTCTGTCATTTCGATTTGACTGCGATCCTGCCTCGCCGAGCCACGCAATCAAGTTTGTGGTCGACGGTCGAATCCGAATTCCAATCGCCGCCAGACCCTGGCCTTCAGCGTGCATTCGACTCGCCGTTTCGTTGGCAAATCCGTCGTTCATTTCCCCGAAGCGCTGTCGATGCGGTTTCGAAGGTGTCCAGCAGGGCGGAAGTGCAATACCAAGGATTGCGGAAATCCGAAGAGTTGGTTGCTTACCCATTCCCGCTGCGGGTTCTGCTCCTGCTGAATTGTCTGCTTAGCCGACCGATCCCTCCATTTGCAGTTCGATCAACCGGTTCATTTCGACGGCGTACTCCATCGGCAATTCTTTAACCAACGGCTCGATGAATCCTGTCACAATCATTGACGACGCTTCGGCTTCGCTGAGGCCGCGGCTCATCAAGTAAAACAATTGCTCCTCGGCAATTTTCGAAACGCTCGCTTCATGCTCGATTGTGACGTCGTCTTCATCGACCTCGATATACGGATAGGTATCGCTGCGAGCCTCTTTATCAAGAATCAATGCGTCGCAAACGACGTTGGACTTACAACGCTCTGCACCTTTGACCACCTTGGCCAGACCTCGATAGCTGGAACGGCCCGTTCCCTTCGAAATACTCTTGGAAATGATCCGGCTTGAAGTGTCGGGCGCACAATGCACCATTTTGGCGCCTGCATCTTGATGTTGCCCATTGCTGGCGAACGCGATCGAAAGCGTTTCACCTCGGGCTCCGGGTTCCATCAGGTAAATGGCGGGGTACTTCATCGTCAGTTGTGACCCCAGATTTCCGTCGACCCATTCCATGAGAGAGTCGCGATAGGCCATTGCCCGTTTCGTGACAAGGTTGTAGACGTTGTTCGACCAGTTTTGAATCGTTGTATAACGGCAGCGGCCATTCGCTTTGACAACGATCTCAACCACCGCCGAGTGCAGGCTACCACTACTGTAAGTCGGGGCTGTGCATCCTTCGACGTAGTGCAGCGACGCGCCCTCGTCCACGATGATGAGAGTCCGCTCGAACTGGCCCATGTTTTCCGAATTGATTCGGAAGTATGCCTGTAACGGAAACTCGATGTTGACGCCTGGCGGAACGTAAATGAACGAACCGCCCGACCAGACTGCTGAATTCAAGGCTGCAAATTTGTTGTCCGACGGCGGGATCACCGTGCCGAAGTACTCTTTAAAAATCTCGGGATGGTCGCGTAGTCCAGAGTCGGTATCGGTAAAGATGACACCTTGCTTTTCCAAGTCCTCTTGCAAACTGCCGTAGACCACTTCCGATTCGTACTGAGC
>JANQRQ010000353.1 GCA_028284485.1 Planctomycetaceae bacterium
ACCGGCAGCGCAATTGAAAAGCCGCAAGTTGTTGATGACTCGCGGCTTACTGAGTGCCCCCGCAAGGACTCGAACCTTGAACCTACTGATTAAGAGTCAGTTGCTCTGCCAGTTGAGCTACAGGGGCTTTTGTTAGAATCACCAACATAGTGGAGCCGACCGAGGGCTGAGAAGTTCGGTGACCGATGGAGAATTCACAGAAACAGCACCACGATGAACAGCACCTTGCTGTAAGCTTCGCAGATTCTAGGAAGAGCCCGCTGTATCTTCAAGTCACGGCAAAACGATCACACCATCATGACGCATGAACCGTATCAACACCCCGCCTGCCTCGATGATGAGGCGCTGGCAGATCAATGCCAATTCCGCCGTCAAAGACGGTCCGGCCCCGGCGGTCAACATCGAAACAAGGTCGAAACAGCCATCTTTGTGCGACATGCCCCAACAGGTGTGGAAGCCGAAGCCACGGAGCGAAGGAGCCAAGCCGACAACCGAAAACTGGCAATTTCAAGGCTTCGACATAATCTGGCGATTGAGGTGCGCAGCCCATTACCTCTCTCGGCAGACGTCCCCAGCGCACTTTGGCGTTCACGTTGCCGAAACGGCCGATTGACCATTAGCGATCAGCATCGGGACTTTGCGTCCATCCTCGCCGAGGGGATCGATGTGATGAATGGCTGCGAATTCGATCTCGACAAGGCCACGAGTCACCTCGGATGTACGAAATCGCAACTGATCAAGCTGTTCCGCAAGGAACCGCGCGCACTTCAGCTGGTGAACAGCCGCCGTTCCGCCATGGGACTGCGAGCATTGAAGTGAATCGAAGCAGCGGGATTCTGGCGAAATCACGTCGCGAGTTGCTATAATCCCGATTCGGTCACATTGTGCGGCATATTGGCGGCATCTCTTTTTTCGCAACACGTGACAACCTTTCGTCGGCGTCGGGCGACCGTCACAAATGTACTTCTCATTGAGAATTCCTCACTCGCGCTAAGTCAAATAAGGAAAAGCGGCTTGGCAAAATCGTACAAACACTCGAAATCGAATCCGGTTTCACTGCTGGCGCTGTTATCCGTCTGCAGTGGTATCGGACTTTTGATTTCGTTGCCCCGATTTAACGAAGTATCTCAGCGAACGCCGCCCTTCGTGAACTTCATGTTGTTCGCGGTCGCCTTGATCCTGCTGTTATGGGGCGCGAATCAAATCCTGCTGTCGTTGCGCCCGGCACGGGCTCAATCGAGAAAAAGCAAGAGTCAGCAACGCCGAGTCACTCTGCCGCGAGAAGGCGGTTCGTATTTGATTATCATGATCTTCTTGTTCGTCGGCTCACTTCTGGGGCGATCGAACATGTTGATGTTAGTCTTTGCGTTAATGACCGGCCCGTTCATTCTGAATGGTTGGATCACTTTTTCGCTTCTACGTAAGAACGAAATCCGGAGGCGTGTCCCGAAAAACGCCATGGCCGGGCAAATGATTTCGGTCGAAATTACAGTGGAGAATCAGAAACGCCGCATTTCCTCTTGGCTGATGGCTGTTCGAGACCGTATTGGCAATGATTACGAACGCCTCGAAGCTGATGTCTTATTCGCCAGAATTCCCCCACGCGACTCGCGGACGGTGTCATACCAGTTAAAGCTGCATGTCCGCGGTCGTTACCAATTCGGACCAGTTGACATTACGACGCGATTTCCGTTGGGACTGGTCGAACGGGGAATCGTTTATCCCGCATCCGGCGAGATTTTGATTCATCCACGCGTCGGACGCATCGTCGGAAACTGGATGCAGGAAATCCTGCTGGCAGCCGAATTGGTCGAACGACAAACTTCACGCCAAGGGGCTTTTAACGACGACTTTCATGGAATTCGTGAATACCGGCACGGCGATGATCCTCGACTCATCCATTGGCGCACGTCGGCCCGCCGTAACGAGATGATGGTCCGCGAATTCCATCAAAGCCGCGATCAACACCTCAATGTCTTTCTCGACCTGTGGACACCAAAGAATGCCAAAGCGTCTGACCATGATCGAGTGGAATTGGCGGTCAGCTTTGTCGCCACGATTTGCCTACAACATCTTCGGCAAAGCCGAGACACCAGCCTGATGGTCGAGACCACCGGTGCAGAGCCGGTGTATTGGGAAAGCCAATCCGGCTCAATGAGTATCGAATCGATGCTCGATATGCTGGCGATCGTCGAAGGGGGACCATCCGTTGATTTCGAGCTGATTCTCGCCAATGCGATCGCGAAGAATACGTCTCAAACTCGAACAGTTGTTGTGACAACGCGCACGGCTGATCAAATCGAACTCGCCGGTCTGAATGACACCGGCGGAGGGTCAGAAGTGGGTTACGCTCCGCAGGTCAAGGTTGTCGAAGCCGATCAGGAGCAACTCTCCCATTTCTTCATCCTGGAATGATGACTGGACGAATCGATCATGCAACTTCGATCGGCTTTTCAATATAGCATTTATGGCCTGGCGGGCTTGTCGAGCGTGATCCTTGCCGTATCTGAAGGGACCAACTATTTCCCTGCGATATCGGTCCCCGTCGCGTTGATGGCGTTGTTCTTTACAGAAAAGTGGAACAAGTTTCACCTCACCACGAGTTGGGCGAACGCGCTGGGCTTGTTGGCATTCGGAATTGCCGCAGTCGAATTCATGGGAGGCGAAGTCGAAGAGCGCATTTTCGCCGGAGCCCACCTTCTGCTGTACCTGTCCTGGATTGTCTTGTTCCAGGAGAAAAAAACGCGTCAGTATTGGTGGGTCTGTGCGTTAAGTGTTTTACAGGTCGCCGTTGCTTCGGTGCTTGCAGAAACCGCGCTTTTCGGCGTGCTAGTTCTGATTTATCTCGTCCTTGCAATCTGGACGCTTTCTGTATTTTCGCTTTACCAAACGGAACAGCAATTCGCGAAGGCAGAACATTACGCCGTCCAATCCACGGGCCGGGTCGGTTCTGTCGCCGCGACGGTCGATGTGCTGCAGCCAGCGCAAGGCGAAGTTGTCGTCGCGGGCGAGCCGGCTGCCGAAGCGTCGAATATCGCTTCCGGCAGCATGACACGCGGAACCGTCCAGCGCGATCCGAATGTTCGTTGGATCAATGGTCGGTTTGTGTGTGGCGTCGGTTTTGTTGCCGTGATGGCTACGCTGATCGGATTCATTTTCTTCTGGACAATTCCCCGCGTCTGGGTCGGCGGGCTACCTTCATTCAGCAGCAAGCCAGACAAGGGTATTGAAACTCTAACCGGATTTACGGAAACGGTCAGTCTGGGCGACATCGGGGAAATTTTGGAAAGTAGCGAGCCCGTCCTCGAATTGCAGATTTTCAACGATAGCAACAATCAGCCAATTGCCGTCGACGAATACGCTCGAAAACTCGGCTTGGATGAGCCGTATTTTCGCGGAGCGGTCATGGACGAGTATAAGAATGGTCGATGGTCAACACGGTTCGAAGTCCGTGTCGGGCCCAGGCTGCCACGAACACCGCCACGACCTGATTTGATTCGCCAGGAGATTCGGATCGAGCCAATCGGCACCGACTTGGTCTTTGCGCTGCACCCGGTTTGGGTCGCCCGGGCCGACGACAACCGCCCGACGATCCGAAAACAGAACGTCACGGCAGTCCTGTTCCATGCCAACGATCGGTCTCGAACCGACTCAATGAAATATTATGCCTATTCCCCCAATCCCGACGCAGAGGTCCCACAGAACGATGCCAGTCAATCCAGTAGCCGCCGGTCGCTCATCGAACAGGGTAGCCCGGCATTAATCCAAGCGGTTTATGCGCGACTCCCGCAGGAAGACATGCCGCGCCTTGTCCAGCTTGCGAGAAATATCGTTGCACAAAACGTTCCGTCAAACAAAGCGACGGCACTCAACGTTGCAAAAGTTCTCGAGTCGTACTTGCGCGATTCTCCAGAATATACCTATTCCCTCAACAGTTCGATTACGGACTCGTCGATCGATCCGATTGAAGACTTTTTGTTTAATCGGAAGTCGGGCCATTGTGAGTACTACGCATCGGCGCTGGCTCTCATGCTTCGCGCCGTCGGAATACCGTCACGGCTGATCAGCGGATTTAAAGGTGGCGACCTTAATGATTTCACAAATAAGTACATTGTCCAACAACGCCACGCGCACGCTTGGGTCGAGGCCCATATCGACGGCAGCTGGGTCATCTTAGATGCCACGCCGGCAGATGGTCGATTGGAAAGCGTGGAAAGTCTCGCGCCGACACTTCCGACGTGGGAAGACTTGTCACAAATGCTTTCGGTCATGTGGTCGGAGCAAATCGTGAACCTGTCGCTGGCGCAGCAACGCGACCTCGTCTACACACCTTTGCAGAATATTGCGATCGCTGTTTCGCGAATCATTCGCCAGAGAATTGCTGAAATCACGGGACTTAGCAGCTCGCTGTTAGGCTCTGACGACGATTGGTTCAGTTGGAAGATTTGGGCGATTACTTTCATCTTCCTCTGGGTGATGTACCTATTCTTGCAAATGGTCCGACGCTTGCTACCGATCCTCCTGAGCATCATCAAGAATCGCATTCTCCGACGGCGGAAGCGGCATCGACAAGGGGTCGACTTTTATGAGCGTTTCCAAAAACTTCTCGCGAAGGATGGCTTGTCTCGAGACGCATTTCAGACACAACGAGAGTTTGCCAATCAGGTCGAGCAGGATCGGAAAAATCAATTAGCGGCATCGGGATTGGATCACTTTCCCGATGACATTACCGACTTGTTTTATCGAGTTCGATTTGGTGAACGACCTTTAAGCGAAAGCGAATCCCAAACCATCAGCAAAGAATTGCAGCGTCTGGAAAGCTGCCTCGAATCGCGGCCGTAATCAGTGTCGCCGGCATCAATTTCGTACAGCCGTTTGTCATTGGAATATCGGGATGGCACAGCAATATCGAATCGGCGTTATCGGGCATACGGGCCAGGGGAACTACGGACACGGACTCGACATCGCGTGGCGTGCAGTCCCCCAAGCCACCGTGATGGCGGTCGCCGACCCCAACCCTCAAGGGCTCGAAGCAGCCATTAAAAAAACGCAAGCCGCGCGCGGCTATTCCGATTACCGAAAAATGCTCGAACAAGAGCAACTCGACATTGTCTCGGTTTGTCCGCGGTGGATCGACCAACACCATGCGATGGCATTGGCGTGCGCAGAACATGGTTGTCACATGTACTTGGAGAAGCCCTTTTGTAGGACTTTGCAAGAAGCCGACGACATCGTCAACGCTTGCGAAATGCGTCATTTGAAATTGGCCATTGCGCACCAATCTCGTTATTCCCCAATTCTCGAAGTCGTTAAAGGTCTCATCGCTGAAGGTCGCATCGGCGATGTTTTGGAATTTCGCGCGCGCGGCAAAGAGGACAGACGCGGCGGGGCAGAAGACCTATGGGTGCTGGGAACTCATCTGCTCGATTTGATTCGGGCGTTTCACGGCGATCCCGAATCTTGCTATGCGCAGGTGACACAGCAGGGCCAGCCTGTCACGGCGACTGACGTCTACGAAGGCAACGAAGGCATCGGTGCGCTCGCGGGGGACGGCGTGGAAGCAACGTACAAATTTGCGGATGGAGTGACGGGCTTCTTTTCGTCGAATCGCAACGCCGCGGGGTCGCCGTCCCGTTGGGGGCTGAGAATTTATGGCACGAAGGGAATAATCGAGTATTACACCGGTATGCTCACACCGGCCTATATTCTCGAAGATCCCGCCTGGTCGCCGGGACGTACCGGTGCGGTTTGGAAACCGATTTCCTCGAATGGTGTCGGAGAACCAGAAACCCGAAAGGACAGCGACAATCAGCGGGGGAACGACCTGGCCGTTATCGATTTGATCGACGCCATCGAGAACGACCGACAGCCGAGGTCCGGTCTCTATGATGCCAGGGCGGCCACGGAAATGATTGCCGCTGTATTCGAGTCTCATCGTTTGGGTCGCCGAGTCGAATTCCCTTTGGTCAATCGTCAAAATCCGCTGACGCTATTGAAAGCTTAGTGGAGTTTTGCGTTGGTTGTGAGAGGATTTGGCTCGTAGAAATCTCCGATAATTGGTCAGCCGACTTTTGTCGATTCCAGCCGGAGCAATAGTTGCTCTCCAATCTGTCTGACGCCCCCAACGAAATTCGGGAACTTGCAGATCTCCAACCGACGTCCCCGCAAAGCGGCTTATCGTACTCACCGATTATGACGACTCCGACAGCGCCAAATCCGCAGCGAATTGTCTTGCTCGGTGCGAGCAATCTCACTCGCTCATTTCCAATGGTGTTCGAGCATTTGCGTTCTACCCCCCAGAAACCGTTGGAAGTATTCGCCGCATTGGGCCATGGTCGGTCCTACGGAACGTGGAGTACTGTTTTTGGTCGGTCACTTCCGGGAATCAAGTCCTGCAAGTTGTGGGACGACTTGCCGGAAAGTGGCACAAGCGCCGTGACAACTCGTGCATTGTTGACAGATATCGGAAACGACATCGTTTACGGTTTTCCGCCCGATACTATCGCCGAATGGGTCGAGCGGTGCCTCCAGAAACTGAGCGAACTGAATGCGGAATTGATCATCACATTGTTGCCCGTGGAGAGCGTCGAACGGCTTCCGAGTTGGCGTTTCGAGGTTGCTCGTCGCCTGCTGTTTCCAGGAAAAAAACTGAGTCTGGCACAAGCTATCGATCAGGCGCGGCGTTTGAACGACGCCGTACGCCGTTTAGGCGAACAGTGGAATGCGACCGTCATTGCTCCGCAAACGGAATGGTACGGCTTCGACTCCATTCATATTCGGCGCCGCGTTGAATCATCGGCCTGGGCCGCCATTCTTTCGGATTGGAACGATACCGAAATCCCACGTCCTCTGACCAAACCCGGTATGTGGCGATACTTCCGTTACCGGAGTCTCCGCCCCGCCCATCGTCGACTGTTTGGATTCGAGCAACAACGCACTCAACCGTCACTGTGCATCGGGCAGGAAACGTCGCTGCGGCTGTATTAGAGCGGTTTACGGTTTTTTGAGGGCGTTTCTGGCTAGTGGGAGCCAGTTAATACAAAACAAAACGCTACCGTCCCGGGCACAATTGAGCGTTGCTCACTGCAGTTCCACTGGACAAACGACTTTCGCGGCAACGGTTCCCAACAAACCGAAGCAGAATCTGGCGTCCCACGGACCATCTGGCTGCACTTCCAACTCGCGCGTTGGAACTGGTCGAACAACCTCCAACCTGGGAGTGACACAAAGTCTAGGTAAATTTGGTCAAGATTGACGATTTTTGGTCCATTTCAAGCGAACGATGTGGCACAATTGTAGAGAGTCGCGATCACCATTCTGAACTTCACATTCATGCCAGCCCTTTGACATCAAAGACTCCTCTGCATTGACCGGTGGGGCGGCTCGACCATCTCTCGAGTATCGAAGAACTTACTTGGCGGAAAGCAATGAACGAAGAACATACCGAGAAAATGAGACCGCTGCGCACAGCGGCTTTTGTGATGTTGATGATCGCCGCCATTGACGGCATCATCGATCTGATTGAGAAACTTGCAGTGGCCGACCTGTGGAAAGTCATGGCAGGGACGGGCCTCGCTGTCCTCTTAATCGATATGGTTCTTGACAAAAAATGCGCGGTCGGACGGATGAGCCATCGCATATTCGATTGGGTTGCTGCCCAAGTTCGCAGTTTCATCGATTGGACAGCCGCGACAGCTTTCGGCGGCGGAGTTGTTAAGAAACAAGATGACGATTCCAAGACCGAAGACTCCGCGCAGGCCGCAAAGGATTCCGACAAACAGAATCCACCAACTTCTGAAGCCGCTGCAAGCTAGCCAAAACCGCCAAACATGCGGCACTATTCGCAAATGGTTCAGCGCAGAAAAGAATCCCGTGACGAAACAACCGCCACGGGATCTTGACCGACTCAGCTATTCGTGCAAATGGTCGGTTCTATCGAAAAATGGCTGTAATGGACCAACGTCCGCCGCGAAAACGCCCAATTGGAAAGCTTGAGGGCGTTGGCGGCTGCGGGATCACAGGCCCCGGAGTGACCTGTTCAGGAATCGGTGCCGGAATAACCGGCTCAGGAATTGGTCCCGGCAAGCCATCGATGTCATGAAGTAAGAGATGCAGAGTTTCGCCCATGTCATCCATCATCCGGCATAGGCGAGTCATGCGGTAACGACTCAAAGTCGGCCGTTGTTGCGGAAATCCGATCCGAACTCCAGGCAGATACACCTCTTGGTGTCCACTCAAATGAATCTGCGTTTGTTTCATCTCATCGACGAGTTCCTGGACATGATGAAACAATCTATCGAGTTCGGCGACGTCGCTTGCCAAACACCACGTACTGGTCGCGTGAGGCCGAATCAACGCGTAACGAGTATTGCGATGAATTCGATCGGCGATCGTGTACATGTCGCAAACATCCTGGTACAGATGCCGGAACTGCGGAGCACAGCGAAAGTGGTAGCGGAGCTCTCGGGAAATGCGAACCGTTTGAACCTTGAGGCTGTATGCCAGGTTGTCGACATGGACATCGTCCACGGCCTGGGCATTTCCCGTCGCTATCGACGAGGTGGTGACCAACGTAGCTGTGATGACGGCTAATCTGGACATCTTGGTCTCCTTGTGTTCGCTTCACTCGATACTCACATTCCGTTTCCTACATGTACTGGGATGCTTGCAACCGATATGCCAAATGCAGCACTTGAAACGCACACGCCCCACAACTGTCTCTTAAATAAAGACTTAAGGCTGCCCGTTTATTCTCCCCGATCTTGCTATTCGGTGAATTGTGAGATCAATCTGATATCTTTGCGACAACTTGATACTCGTTTTGACTGCACTATCGAAAGCCCATGGTCATCATGAGAATATTCGGGCACGTCACGGGCGTGAGAAAGAGGCTGGCAACTCGCACCTCATCAGCACAATCGAACCAGACGCGCCGATACCGTACGATTGTTTCGCGCAGGCGGATGATCGTCGCCGAGTTTCGACACCAATCGTGTGAGTTGCGTTGCGTAACATCGTCACACGTTTCACAATGCCCCGGTCAGGCACTCACGACGATGTGACCGGACCTACCCATTGCAAAGGCAGCAATTCCCATGAATCATTCGGGTGAGACAATCGGCGGGTTGGATTGTCAAATCGTCGACTTCCCCGGAAACAATAAGCCGGAAATACTCGTCGTTCTCTGCCACGGCTTTGGCGCCCCCGGGGATGATCTGGTTCCCATCGGGTTCGAGGTCGCCAACGAGATCAGCAGGCGCGGCAAGGAGAGTGCCCCTTCAATCCGTTTTGTCTTTCCGGCCGCTCCTTTGTCACTGGATTCGGTTGGAATGTATGGCGGTCGGGCATGGTGGCATCTCGATTTGGAGAAATTTCAGGCCGCCATTGATAGCGGTGAGGAGCGTGATTTACGCCAGCAGACGCCGCCTGAGTTGCCGGCAGCGAGGGAGCAATTGCTTCAAGTTATTGAGCAGGTGCTCGATGCAACCGGGCTTTCTTCAAACTCGTTGATTTTGGGTGGCTTCTCGCAAGGCTCGATGTTGACGACCGACGTTGCGTTGCGGATGGAAACCAATCCCGCGGGACTCTTCGTTTGGTCAGGCAATTTGCTGAACGAGGATGAATGGAGAGATCTGGCACCGAACCGGAAGGATCTCAAAGTCTACCAAAGCCATGGGACACAAGATCCGATCCTCTCGTTTCAGGGCGCAATACGGTTGCGAGACATGCTGCTGGATTCAGAAATCGATGTCGAGTTTTTCCAGTTTCCCGGTATTCATACCATTCCACGAGAAGCAATCGGACGGCTCGCTGATCGCCTGATGGCATTGAAGGCCTCGAGCTGAGCGACTGATCTCTTTCTGGCGATTTGGACCATTTTTCTGCCGAAACAACGAAGATTTCCTGTTGGCCGACTTAGCGAATTCGCAATCGGTTTCGTATGATCTTTCAGATTTGTCGCATTCTCGTGCGGTCTTGAACCATTTGGCTAGAATTCTCTTTCTGTTCAGTGGAAAAGCCTCTACATACTTTCTGTTTTCGCATCTTTGTCGGGCTGATCCTCGTCCTGCACGCGGTCTGCCCATTACGATCTCAAGACGCCGCGTCGATACCACCTTCTGTCAAAATCGAAAACATTTCAGTCGGATTTGACGGATACTATAAAGTCGGGCGGTGGTCCCCGCTGACGGTCACCGTGCGATCGGCTGCACCCGTTACGGCTCAATTTGTTACTGAAGTGCTCGACTCGGATGGCAGTGCCACTTCGAATCCCAGCGAACTCATCGAATTGGCTGCTGACGTTTCCCAAACGGTTGAGCTTTTATTCAAAAGCGGCCGTCTCGACAGCGAGATTCGGCTGACCATTCTTGACGAATCCGGAAGCCGACTCGCTGACCGTAGAATTAGTCCAAACGGCCTTTCACCAAACCAATCCGCTCACGCGGTACGACTTTCGGAACGATTGCGAATTCTCGTCGGCGGTCCGGCCAACGGTTCTCCGTCGCAGTCGACCGATGAGGAACGGAATTCCAATTTCGGCAACCGCCAGACAGAGAACGGATACGTCTTGAACTTCGACTCATGGTCGCAATTGCCACGCCAGCAGTTAGCGTACGATGGTGTCGATGCCGTTATTGTTGCCGGCGATTACGACATTGATGAAGGTCGAAATCAGTCGTTGCAAGAATGGGTTCAGCTTGGTGGGGTGGTCCACGTCTCTGTCGGCAGCGATCTCCCCGCGTTTCGCGAAAGCCAAATGGCTGGTTGGCTTCCGATCAAGATTGTCGGAAGTGCGAACGTCACCGAACTAAGCGGCATAGAGAATTTTGCACGCCACTCCGAAAAGATCCGAATTCGATTCGGCAACATCACGGCCGCACGTGTTGAAGCTGAGGAGGGTCGCGTTTTGATTTCCGGCGTCCGCCGTGGGGACGGGCCCTTGCTTGTCCGGGCGCCGTACGGCTTTGGGCACGTTCATCTCTTGGCGGTGGATCTGCACAACCCGCCTTTGGCGGATTGGCCCGGATTCGACACATTTTTGGAACGTACACTCGAGGATGAATCAAGCCGTTCGAATTCTGACATTCAACAACGGAAAGAGACCCGGCTCTCCCGAAGTGGTGTAACAGAACTGGCAACACAACTGCGGTCGATTCAAGACGATTTCTCTCAGATTCGGCGGCTGTCGATTTGGTCAGTGTTAGGGTTGATTCTTCTATATCTGGTCATTGTGGGGCCGCTCGATTATTTGCTTGTGCACCGCGTTTTGCAGCGCCCCCATTTGACGTGGATTACGTTTCCGTCACTCGTCTGTGTCGCGACGATGCTAAGCATCTGGTCGGCGAGTTCTCTCAACGGAAGCAAATTACTGCTAAATCAACTCGATGTCATCGACATCGATGTCGGCACGGGAGACGTACGTACGTCGTCCTTTCTTACGATCTACAGCCCCGAAACTCGTTCTTACGAAGTCGATGTTGAACCACGAATGGAACAACTCGCTGAAGAGCTTGAACAAGAACCCGCAAAGCCCAACGCCTCGAAACGGGCAACTGTTAGCTGGAACGGCGTTCCTGAAGAGGGGGTCGGCGGGCTTTATCGACGATCAGGAATCGAACTCGGCAATCCGGGGTATCGCTTCGCCGACCATGCATCTCGCATTGAGAACCTCCCGATTTCGATTTGGTCCACCCGACAACTTACGACATCTTGGAATGCAAACGTCGGACCGTTGATTGAGAGTTCTCTCACAAGCCCCGGAGCAGGTCAGCTCAACGGAACGATCCGAAGCCATCTTCCTGTCCCAATCGAAGACTGGCTGTTGGCCTATGAAAATCGAGTCTTTAGCCCGCGCGCCAGGGAAGGTGATACCGAGACTCCGGCGATCCTTCCCAATCAAGTGTGGGACCCCAACAGCCCCGCAGTCTATCAGCGTGAATTGCAGGGATTCTTGACCCGCATGACAGCCAAAAAGGCAGACGCCGATCCCACGCGTCCTTTTGCTGAAGATATTTTGGTGCAGACAGAACCTTACGACGCCATGAATCTCGACCCGACCTACTTTATGCGAATGCTGACGTTTCACGAGGCGGCCGGGGGAACGAGTTATACGGGCCTGCAAAACAGCGATCTGGAGAAGTTTGATCTTTCGAATATGTTGAATATGCATCGCGCTGTCTTATTCGGCCGCGTGAATCTTGCGGCTGTTGATCCGCAAATCAACGGGGAGGCTATCGAACCAACACGCCAGGTCGCGTTTGTCCGATTGCTGCTGCCGGTTGTTGAAAAGACTGTCATTCGCCGAGCATTACCCGATTTCGGCGATGACGATTGACTCCTTCGGGGCATCAACAATTAACGAGCCAAGCTGCTATTCTTAAGTGAAGCAGAATGCAAGATGTGAGTATTTGCCGAAGCAACAATTCATAACCATTCAACCACGTCGATCGATACGATAAGGCATCTCAGCGTGATCGAGACACGAAAACTGACCAAACGATACGGCGATTTGATTGCGGTGAATCAAATCGACTTGAAACTTGACGAAGGCGACGTCTTTGGATTCATCGGCCCGAACGGTTCCGGTAAAACCACAACGATGCGCATGATTGCAACGTTGCTCAACCCCGATTACGGCGAGGCCTACGTCTGCGGCAAATCGATCTATACCGAACCAGAAGAAATTCGACGTCTCGTCGGATTCATGCCGGACTTTTTTGGCGTCTACGACGACATGACTGTGTTGGAGTATCTGGAATTCTTCGCGGCGGCCTACCGGGTAAATGGACCACAACGGCGAAAGGTTTGCGAGGAAAAGCTAGAGCTTGTCGACATGACATTCAAGCGCGACGCCATGGTCAACCAACTCTCTCGCGGCCAGACCCAACGGGTCGGCTTGGCAAGAGTTCTCCTGCACGAACCACAGGTTTTGCTACTCGACGAGCCGGCCAGCGGCCTCGACCCCCGCGCGCGAATCGAAATTCGCAACCTGCTGAAGCGCCTCGGCGAACTGAACAAAACGGTGATTGTCTCAAGCCACATTCTTCCCGAATTGGCCGACGTCTGTACTCGGGTCGGAATGATCGAGAAGGGCAATCTTATCGTCGATGGCCATGTCGATGAGGTGATGCGTAAGGCGCGGCGCAAGACGCTGTTGCAAATTCGTGTTGGCGCAGACACTGAAAAAGCCGCAGCGCTACTCGAGTCGAGCGATCACGTCACGTCGGTTTCGATTGAGAAGGGAGTCATCCACGTCACCCTCAAAGAGAATGTACTGGATTACAGCGACTTGCCCGTGATGCTCATCGAGTCTGGATTCCGACTGACGATGTTTCGCGAAGAAGAAATCAACCTCGAAACAGCGTTCATGGAATTGACGAAGGGGCTCGTTCAGTAGTCAGAACGAATCACGATTGCGCATGCTGGCAGGTGTACGACGAGCTACCGGGCAGATGAGTCTTCCGGACAGTAGAGTCGGCAATGCTGTCGGAACGCTCATGCCGATTACCAAACCCGCTAAGACAGCAATTCGGTAATCGCATCCCCTTTGACCAAATCGCGGGGCTGATTGAGGTGATTGTAAACGATGCTGCGGGGATTAATTCCCACGCTGTGATAGATCGTCGCCAGTAAATCTCGCGGATGCACCGGGTTTTCTGTGGGTGACGATGCTGTCTTGTCGGACTTCCCGTAGACATTGCCTCGGTTGACCCCGGCGCCGGCAATAACGGCGGTGTAGCAATAGGGCCAATGATCCCGCCCGTCATCGCTGTTGTTATTACCCGATGTACTTACACCTCGTTTTGGACTTCTGCCGAACTCTCCCACCGCAATGACAAGCGTTTCGTCGAGCATACCTCGATCATCAAGATCGGTAAGCAACGCTGCTAAACCACCGTCAAGCATCGGCGACGACTGCGTCTTCATGCGCTTTGTCAGCCCGGAATGAACGTCCCAGGAATGGTCGCTGGAATTGGCGATCTTCGGCCAATTGACCTCGACGACGCGTGTGCCGGCTTCAACCAGTCGACGGGCCAATAGACAGCACTGCCCAAACGTGTTGTTACCATATTTCTCGCGCAACTCTTTGGGTTCGGACTGCAAGTCAAACGCTTCGCGGGCGCGGCCGGAAAGCACCAGACTTAAAGCCTTGTCGTAGTACTCATCGAGGGCATACTTTTGAACGGTTCGATCAAGATCCTTCATGCCCGCATTGATCTTTTCACGGAGACCGGCCCGCCGTTCCAGACGGGTCAAGGGAATCTCCTGTCGCAACTTCAAGTCGTCGACATTGATCCGGTCCATCTTCTTCATGTCCATGTCATCGCCTGTCGGGTACAGGTAGTACGGATCGAAAGCTCGACCCAAGAATCCTGCAGTCCCGGCCTTGCCGATTACAGAACTTTCCTGCAACGGACGCGGCATCATCACGTATGGCAACATCGGAACATTCGTCGGTCGCATGCGGACAATATTGCAACCGAAATTTGGGAAATCTTTCGGGCTGGGCGGTTCCAATTGCCCCGATGGGCTCACCTTGTCGGCGGTATAGCCCGTGAGCATTTGGTAGATCGCAGCCGTGTGGTTGAACAAACCAATCGGCGTGTAACTCATCGAGCGAATCAAAGTCGCTTTGTGAATCGCTTGCGCCAACTTGGGCATGTTTTCGGTGAACTGCACGCCGGGAATCGTCGTGCTGATCGGTTTAAACACACTTTTGACATTGTCGGGGACATTTTCCTTGGGGTCCCACAAATCGAGATGACTGGGCCCACCCTGCAGGTAAAGCATAATGACCGATTTGGCTTTGCCGAACCCAGGTCCACCGTAACGACCTTCTTCAGCTGTCGCCTTCTGCATTCGAAGAAGACTGCCCAAGCTCAATCCAAAAATTGACGTCCCCCCGACTCGCAGCATGTCGCGGCGTGTCACACCATCGCAGTTATCATTGGAATAACCCGAGGGAATCACCAACATCGGCCCAACCTCCCGTTTGGAATTGGAACAGCTACAACTCGATACGACTGGGCGACGCAACCAATCGCCTCATTGCTACCAACGCACAGCCAAGAGTAGTGTACTTTTGATATTACACGATTGCAGGCAGGATCGGAATCCCACATATCAAAATTCCCTTAAACGAGCGACCTGGCTGCCATCCAGCCCGGACTGAAATCGGCTGAATTAATGATCTGACAACCCTCGGCCGACTTCGTTCTCCCAACTGAAGACATCCCCTTCAGGAATGCCCGTCAGCCCCGATTTTCGCAACAGGAATAACACTTGAGACCGATGATGCATGCTATGCGTGATGACGTGCGCAATGGCCGTGCCGAATTTCTTTTCGACTGGCGGATTCTCGAACGAATCGACCCACGTTTCGTCCCAGGCGTCGCGGTCGACCACTTCGCGAGCAATCTTGGCCAGCCGCTCGGCCGCCAAATCCAATCGGCCGAGCAGTTCAGAAACCGTTTCACCTTGCGAATCGGTTGACCGCAATTCCGCGGCCGTCATTCCGCACATCAATCCCGACCAAATCTCCATATTGCGGATGATATGTAAGAACGTCGCCCGCAATGTGCGATGGCCGATGTCAAACTCTCGATCCAATTGCTCATCCGACATGCCCTGGCAAAGCAGCAGCAACTGGCGAGTCGTCCAGGCATCATGACCTAGAAATCGATCAAGAAGATTCATGATCTTTGCTCAGGCAAATGGAAGCGACGAAAGGCATTAGGAAGGAGCAACAGACGCAAAGGAAAGCCATCTAGCCGTGCCGGATCGCCCCTCCCCCGATAGCGTTAAACAGGAGCACAACAGTCGGTTCGAATTCGCAATTATTGATAGGCGATATTTCCATCGGGCTCGATCACGAATTGGCGATGCCAGTTCTTGAGAGGATGCCCCTCGATTTCTTGCTCATTCAATTCGATACCGATGCCCGGCGTATCCGGGATTTCCAAGTAACCATCGCGAAGTGTAATCGGTTGACGAATCAGTTTTCGCCTCGGACCGGTCTGATCCATTCGATACTCCAAGATCTTGAAGTTCCCGGTCGACGCTGCGAATTGTACACCCACCGCCGTCGAAACCGGCCCCAACGGACTATGGGGCGCAACGGTCAAATAATTCGCTTCACCCAAAGCCGCAATCTTTTTCCCTTCCAAAAGCCCGCCACATAACAGCAGGTCCGGTTGAAGAATATCGACCGCATCGGCGGCAATCAGGTCTCGAAATTCGTATTTCGTATAAAGCATTTCTCCAGTCGCAATCGGAATGCGAACTTTGCGTTTCAATTCCGCTAATGCATGCACATTTTCGGGCCGCAGCGGCTCCTCGAAAAACATCGGGCGGTAGGGCTGAACAACTTCGGCCATTTCGTAGGACATCACCGGCTCGAATATTCGGGCATGCGGATCCAATCCGATTTCCACGTCATCGCCAACTGCCCGGCGAACGGCTTCCATGCGCGCTTGAGTTCCTTTTAAGACCTGACTCCACGTCAGTTTTTCTGCTCCCGGAGGTTGCGGGGCCATTTTGACAGCTGTTAGACCCTCATTTTGCACAGCCCGCCGGGCATCTTCGGCGACCTGCTGCGGAGTGTCGCCACCAATCCCTCGATAAACGCGGACTCGATCCCGACAGCGTCCTCCCAGAAGTTGATAAACGGGAACACCGTGAGCTTTCCCCTTAACATCCCACAGCGCCGTTTCGATTCCGCTGATGGCGGCATTCAACATCGAACCACCGGGAAATCGTGAGCCGTTGTACATCAAACGCCACAAATGTTCGATCCGAGTCGGGTCCTCGCCAATGAGCCAATCCTTGAAGTAATGCACGATTTGTGCCACAGCCTCATCGGGGCCGACACGATAGGCCTCCCCGATCCCGTGCAAATGCTCGTCTGTCAGAACCTTTACAAAAATGTGATTGCTGTCCCCGAGGTTCACCCCATAGGTCAAAACATCGATGATTTTCATTCGATCGGTACTCCGGCCAATTCATGTACTGCGATTCGCCCTACAACCAAGATCTTTTTCAAGCCCCGAGTCGGCCTCGTGGAATCTGAAGTTCAAATATTGAACTGTAGACCCATCCGCAAGGCCCATCGGTATTGCGAACCATGCGCAAACTCCGCTACTAGAATAGCGGAACGGCATCGGCGATCAAAATTCGATGACGAAACTTGTGTCGACACGGCCCACCGCTGCCATCAAAATAGATAGTATGGAATCAACGATTGACATTCCGTTTGTGGGTGGCGGACCATTTGATGGCTTCATGCAGTACCTCGCGAACGACCCGATCGAACAGATTACGATCGACCCGTTACTGACACTTCCCACCGACGCTCTTCGTTCGCGAGAAGGATTACCGTCGCTGGGCACTCGAACCGTCGCCATATACCACCTGACGCATACACCGGCCGGTTGGAGATTCGCATTTCACGGAATGAAGATCGGTCAGGACCTGCGATGAGTCATGGGCGGCAGCATGGTCACGGCAACCCGCTGATTGCGTTTCGACCGATTACCGCGACGCCAATGCTTTAGGCCCCCGACTCCGCGTCAACTTCCGCAGCCTCGGCTGGTTGCTCCGACTCGCCGGCGGGTAACTCCATCACCGGTGTACCATAAGGAATCGGTGGCGAAAACGATTCAGCCGCTTGAATTTCAACAATCTTCCAACGGTCGCCGACCTTTCGTAAACGCATCTCCTGGCGTTTGTTGAAGTCGCGATAAATCTTTTCGACATCTAGCATCACTTCGATTTCGCCGATGTCTTTTCCACGAGAAATCGCATGCGCCTGAAGGTCTTGTTCCGAATTCTTCAGCTCCGACGAGACTCGCTCTGATGACTGCCCAGACATTCGTGACTCGAAGGTACTCAGCAAATCGCCTGCGAAACAATCCAGGTAGGCGTCAACATTTCCTTTCTTCGCCGCGTCGAGCATCTTCGCAACTGTCGATTCTGGCGTTTCCGCTCGCGAGGCATCGGTAGGTTTCGAATCATTCGTGCGGCGCAACATCATGGCGCTAATCAAGGCAATGAACACGATCGCCAGGGTCAAAAAAGCAGCAGCGTATTGCGGTCGTTTTCGAGCCATTCGTGTTTGCTAACTCAGTCCGCCGAATTCTTGAAGAGAAACCATAGTGGCCAAAAGGCCCAGAAACAGGTTCGCGCCTGAAATATCGATTCTCGGCGCAATCTCCGAGCGAGTCAAATCAGTCGGCCTTCACTACTACGAAATGGATTAAAGCGAGGGCGCTTCGCACGTCTCGACCGACGGATGTTACGAGCTCTACCCTTTGGATCGATCGGTATTGAGATTTTCCTTTTCCCGCAGCAAATCTTTCTGTACGCTGATGCGTCAGAGCGACACTGTATGGATCAACGTCTGAGGCGAAATGCAGCGATGAAAGGGCAACCGATGAAACGACAGATTCTCGCGTTAGCAACCACCGGAGTGATTGTTGTTGTCCTGCTGCTCGCCGGTTTGTTGAGTTCCGGTCCTTCCACGACAGCCTACAGTTCCTTTTCTCCTCAGCAGGATTCGGCCAAGAAGAATCAGAATGCCGTCAGCGGCAATGCGGCCAATCAAAACAAGAAGAAACGGTCACCTGCCGGAAAGGGAAATCCCGATTCTTCGTACGTTCAGACTTTGCGTCGAGAAGCTCGACAGGCAGGCGCGACACTTCTTTCCAATGGCGACTCGTACGACGATTTTGTTTCGTTGGCCCAAACGAGCGATGGCACATTGTTCGCAGCCTACGCGGCCTACTACAACGGCCACGACCAAATCCGGTTGCACCGACGATTCGAGAACGGCAATTGGTCGACACGTAGCTACGTTCCATTGGTCCAGTCCCGCCCCGACATCTGGATGCCGCAACTTGCGGTCGACTCTTCTGACAAGGTTTGGGTGATTTGGTGCGAACAGACCGGTCAATCGCCCGGCAAGACCGGCAACTGGGATCTTTATGCGCGTGCATTAGAAGGCGGCACCAAATGGGGACCAATCCACCGTTTGACTGACAACCCCAAACCCGACATCAACCCACATGTGGCGACTGACGCCGACAATAACATCCACGTGGTTTGGCAGGCTCATCCGGAAAACAACGGCGACATTCAGTATTGTCGATTTGACGGCACGTCTTGGTCGCAGCCCAAGAACGTCACCTCGGATGAGCAAAGCGACTGGTACCCGCGAGTCGCAATCGATCACGAGGGAACGGCCTGGGTTGCCTTCGACAGCTACCGAAACGGCGACTACGACGTCTTCTTGACCAGTGTTCGGGGAGACGATCTCGGTCCCGTCATTCCGATTGCAGACTCTGATTACTACGAAGCCCACGCCAGCGTGGCCTGCACTCCCGACGGAAAAGTTTGGGTCTGTTGGGAAGAAGGGGGCTTCAATTGGGGGAAGGACCAGGGTTATTGGCTACGCCGTGAAAACCGCCAACAAGGAACGACACTGGGCAATACCCGCAAGGTGAAGGTCGCAGCGTGGCACGATTCCAAGGTTTGGGCAGCCCCAGAAATCGCCGGCACGTTGCCGGAACAAGACCGTAATCGCCCCACGGCGATGGGAGAGCTGGCCGTCGGGGACGCCGGGCGACTTTGGCTACGTTTTCGAAATCAGATTCAACGCAGGGCGGGCCAAGGCACCGCGACACGGAGAGGATGGACTGAAAATGTCACGTCGCTGGGGCGCGGCGGCTGGCAAACCGCCGAAGTCCTGCCCGCGAGCTTCGGTCGCATTAGCGTGTTCAGTCGTCTGCTTCCGGCCAAAGATGGCTCGTTGTACGTCGGATATTCGTCTGACGCGCGTGCCGTGGAAAACTTTCACCGCCCCATTCAAGACAGTGCACTGTTTAAGCGGGTCCAAAAGCCCGATTCGGATCCAGGCCAGCCGGCGCTAGCCGCCTACGAACCCACATCTCCCCCGGCGGGAATTCCGCAATGGAATAATGTGGACGAGCGGCGCGAAACCGAGGCGATCCGCAATCACCGAGTGACCATCGATGGCAAGCCGCATCGAATCGTGCGTGGTGACCTGCACCGTCACACCGAATTGAGCTGGGATGTTGGGCCCGGCAACGATGGATCATACCTCGACTTCTATCGCTACATGATCGATGTGGCATCGATGGATTTTGGCGGATTGACCGATCACCAGGGTGGCGGACACTACTCCTATTCGTGGTGGCTGACCGAGAAATCAACCGACATGTATTACCTCGCTCCGCGATTTGTACCCTTGTACGGTTACGAACGAAGTGCCACGTTTCCCAACGGTCACCGCAACATCTTTCACGCCTACCGTGGCGTACCGGTCTTCCAGTTTCAAACAAAAACGGATCGGTCGGGCGTTTTTCCCGGCATTGGTGGGGGCGACCTTTTGGACAACGACACCAAGCTATTGTACGAATATCTCAATAAGTCCGGCGGCATTGCGATTTCTCACACGTCGGGAACGGCGACCATGGGAACTGATTGGCGCGACAATGACCCGAATGTTGAACCAGTCGTGGAGATTTATCAGGGCGCGCGAAACAGTTACGAAACCTTAGGCGCGCCGCGCGTGCACAGCGAAGATGAGCCTCCTGCCCGCGCACCAGGCGGATTCCAACAGGCCGGCCTCGTCTGGAAGGCGTACGAAAAGGGATATCGACTCGGGACAATTGCAGCGAGCGACCACGGTTCAACGCATATCAGCTACGCGATGGTCTACACGCCTGAAAATGAACGGCAGGCCATCATCGATTCGTTTAAGAAGCGCCACACCTATGGTGCGACCGACAACCTGATCGTCGATTTTCAGGCCAATGGTCATTTCATGGGTGAAGAATTTGATTCCTCGGATTCTCCCCAGCTGAATCTCAAGGTCACCGGCACAGGCAAGATCGCAAAGGTGGATCTTGTACGAAATAACGAGTATATCTACTCGGCTGAACCGGACGGGCCGACGGTCGAGTTGACGTATGTCGACATGTCGCCTGCCAACGGGACAAATCTGTATTACTTTCGCTTGCTGCAGGCAGACGGCGAAGTCGCCTGGTCGAGTCCAATCTGGGTGAACTATCAGACCAACTGATTAGAGACCGCAGTGTATCAAAGTGCGACCTGGCCGGCGTCATTTCGGATTGACATGAATCCACATCGGGCTGGCCCAAGCCATGCGTGCATCAATTTGCTGAACGCGCACATAGTACATATTCACTTTGCCGACGACCGAATTCGTATCGGTCCATTGGAATTCATCCTGAGGTTCGCCCGGCGTCCGGCTATAAACATACTCGGGCATCTGCCCCTCAATCTGACGAACGATATCGATGCGGGCAATAGGTGCCGTGCCGACAACGTTCACGTCAATCTGCGGATTATCGGCTAGCTCAAACTCGTCCCCCATAATTTTCTCGCCACAGCGAACGTCGAGAACAATGTTATCGTTGGCCGCATACGAGTGACGTTTGCGAAATGCCTCGAGGATTCCCTGTCGGGTCGCTTCTTCGGCGAGGACGAATCCATAACTGGTATGCGTGCTGACATGGTCGCTGCTTGCTTGAAACCCTAATCGCAAGCCTTTACCAAAAGCTTCCCACACAAATCCGGCAGGCCGATACCCTTGAATGGTGTCGGCCGCGTTTCTGGCTGCCAAGGGAGCATTGGTTTCTTCGTAGTTCTGGCGATGCCCTTGAAAAATCTCGACAACCGGCTCGACAGTCGGGTCGTTGTCGCGCCAGTCAGTCCCCATATTTGTTGCCGATGTATGTGAAGAACAAATCCCCCCAAAGAACTTCAAATAACCGTACAGGTTCTTGATATCGGCCGACCCCTCTTCCGGTGTGCCGTTGAGTAATTCGCGAGAGGTTAACGCCGGCAAGGGTCGAATTCCTCGCTCGGGAAACATGACATTGCGATGCCCGCTGGGATACGACTTGCTCCGTTCGTAGGTGAACATGGTCACGAATCGGGGCGCATCGTGATACAGATCGATCTGCTTCTGCGTGAGCCACCACATGTAATCATGGCCGACACCGTAGTCGTGATCTCCCGGTCCGATCCAATCCATGGCTGCGACATCTAATCCATATCGCCAAACTTCCTCCAACGGGCCGTCCCAATCTCGATGGGCTGAAATCTCGGTATGGCGATGAAACTCGCCACGCAGCAGGCGAAGAGACTTTCCGCCAACATCGATGCGATAATCGCGGCATCGCGCGACGTTCTCACGCTCATTCGGATCGATTGAACTTTCTTGATGGCGGCTCCCCTGCGAATCGGCCGGAATCAATACCGGCGATTGCACAACCTGATCCGCGACGAGCTGCGTTGCATTCAAATAGGCGACCTGTGCCGAACGCGCATTGGTTGTCCGCCCATCGGAAGAGTAAATCGACAGCAATCCACCAGTCTTCAGCGGAACTAACGCGGGCCGATTATCAAGTAAGTTGAGAGAATTCGGTAGAAGAATCTCTTCCGACCACTTGTCGCCGTTGTAATGCCGTGCGAATCCGACCCACCGCTCCCCATTTGCTGTTGTTGGTTCTGGATGGCGTCGATACAGCAACCACAGATTATTGTCCCCATCAAGGGCAAGTCGAGGGAAGCTGATCCGATGCTTTTTGACGGGTTTGTAACGTTTATCATCGAAGGCCGTCGCGACCTGTTGCGATCGGGGCTCGGTAAACGTCCGCTGAAGTCCTTCTTCGGTGATGCACCGGACAATAACATTTCGCTCTTCGTAGAACGGAACGCCCTGCCCCGTCAACCGAGGCCCGTGGTCCTTTCCCCAATTCGAATCAGCATCCTCGAACGCGATCCATACACGATTCTGCTCATCGACCACTAGATTGGGGCGACCCTCGTAGCGCGTGCTGTCGGCGATCGCAATCGGCTCCGATAGTTCGCCGTTGCGCATTCGCCGTGCATAAATGTCGTAGTCGCCTTTTTCGTATGTGTCCCATGCAAACCACAGGCTTCCATCCCCAGCGAAATCGCATGTCGCATTCCAATCGTTGGCCGAACTGGTG
>JANQRQ010000355.1 GCA_028284485.1 Planctomycetaceae bacterium
ATGGTTCTCCGAAGATTCGCACTTCTCCCGATGCACGGGGAACCAGATCCAATGCCGCCTTGATCAGTGTACTCTTGCCAGCTCCATTTGGGCCGACGATTGCCACCAATTGTCCCGGGGGTGCGTCGTAATCGATATCCCACAACACCGGCTTGCGATAGTAAGCGACAGTCATGTCGTGTATCGACAACGGCGCTGAACGGGGGTGCGCCGGCGAGGCCTGAGATGTCGTATCGGCGGCAATTTCTGATGTCGAACTATCCATCGAATGATTGCGGCTCCATCCTGACCGCATGCGTTGTAACATGACTTGATAATACCAACTGCTTTGGGTTTTTGCTCGTATCGTCGACTCGCAACATAATCTCGTTGGAATCAACGTCCCGTGCAGAAATTCATCGATTTAAAAAAATGTCGCGTTCGAAATTTGTAATGCTGTCATCATTCGAGGCACTCAACTGGCACCATGTTCGGCATCAACGGACTCCAGCTTCGCTTGAAATCCGCCGGCTGGAGCTTCGCCGCCCAAGGCCCGGGCAATAGTCGTTGCGTTGTGATCGATCATCCCGATATATGTGCCGGTGTAAGTTCCCGCCGCCCCCATGGCATCGGAATAAAGTTCTCCACCGACAGTCACGCTCCAACCCTGTGCAGCGGCTCCCTCGATGACGGCTCGAATGTTCTTCTCAGGCACGCTACTTTCGACGAAGATGGCCTTCACTTTCTTCTGAACGATTTCATTCACGAGTGAGTTGATGTCGCTAATACCTGCAGCCGAAGCCGTGCTTACTCCCTGTACGGATAACACGGGAATGTCGTACGCTCGGGAAAAATATCCAAACGCATCATGGGCCGTGATGAGCACCCGCTGCTCGACCGGAATCGTACTGATCACCTGCGATACGTACTGGTCAAGCCGCTCCAAATCTTCGCAGTACGAGTCGGCTCGCTGTTGATATTCCGCGGCATTCGCAGAATCGAATTCTCCAAGCGCATGCGCGACGAACTGCACACACTGCATCCAGGCTTTGACATCCATCCAGACATGGGGATCGTAGTGCCCTTCGAATTCGGGTGGCTCTCGCAAGTAGGACTCGTCGATTTCTTCGGTTACCGCGTAAACCGGATTGCCCTTGCGACCGATCTTCGTCAAATCGTCCGCCATGCGTCCTTCGAGGTGCAATCCGGAGTAAAAGACGACGTCGGCAGCCAGCAACTTCTGCATATCATTGGTTGCTCGATAAAGATGGGGGTCGACTCCCTCGCCGATCAGCCCTGTCACTTCGGCGCGTTCTCCCGCCACCATTCTGACAATGTCGGTGACCATGCCGCACGTCGTCACAACTGTATATGTTCCATCCTTTCCCGACCGGCTATTCGCAGAGCTTTGCCCATCGGACCCGCCGCAACCCGCTAGGAACAACAACGTCATCGCACATTGGCACGCGGACAAAGAACGTAACATCAACGCCTCGAATTCTGCCTGTGAACTAAACTCGCTCGGTCGGACGGCTATTCCGCCGTAACCTGCGCTCAAACTGCCTGATGCGAGAAGTCGTTTTCACGAAAGTCTTGCCACTTAGCCAAGCAAGGACGAGCGTGCGCAAATGTCTTCTTGAACGGCCAGAGAGACATTTCGCACATGAACGGCTTCGGATCGCAATCGATCGAATCGACCGGACGACCAGCTTGCAAACATCGTCGCTGAAAGGGTTTTCCACTCGGATTCTGCACAAATCGCGATAAGCTTAAAATTATATTTTGATTAATCAAAATATTCAAGCCCAACTCCGGGGCTGGGTGGCTTCCTGGTGACCATCTGCTTCAACTCATTGCTGCTGGCGGAAGAGTTTCAGCTTTTGCCTGAGAGCTGCTTTTTCGGCTTCCGGTGCCTGCTCTATCGCCAATTCGAGTGTCGCAACAGCTTCCTCAATTCGACTTCCTTCCGCATAAGCAACCGCGAGGGTGTCGAGCATGTTCCAATCTTCTTGGTTCGTCAGTTGGCAAGCTTCCTCGGCCAAGACGATCGCTCGTTCAATGTTGCGGAATTCCTCATCGGTGCAGGTACACAAAAACCAGGCGTAATCGTTTTTCGCCGACGCCGATCGCGCCCCGAACATGATTGCCGCCTCAAAATCTCGACGCGCTTGCTCGAACCGTTCCTGCCGCTTAAGTACAGCTGCTCGATTGACATAGGCTTCCGCGAAGTGCGGTGTCAGCTTCAGGGCCTCGTTGTAGTCGGCCAGCGCGCTGTCGAAATTTCCATTCTCAAACCAACTGACGCCCCGATTATTGAGCGCCAGGGCATTTTCCGGATCGATTTCAACTGCTTTTTGGGCATCGGAAAGGGCCCTTTCCGAGTCGCCACTTTCAGCCCAGGCAGCACTCCGATTGACCCAGAACACCGCAACATCGGGGGATAACTCAATTGCCTTGGTAAAATCCGCCAACGCCTGCCTCAGGTTTTGCTGCTTCTGATACGCGCTTCCGCGATTGTTGAGGATGGCCGCATTTTCCGGTTCGAGTTCCAAGGCGGCATCAAAATCGGCAATCGCTTCCTCGAGCAAACCGGCCGCAAGCCGCGCAGCACCGCGATGCTGTAACAATGTTGGTGACGGATCAGTTTCCATCTCCGCGGTTAGTTTCTTCTCGGCTTCTTCCAGATCCCAGACATCATCGCGATGCAGCCACCCCTGTTCTTGCCAAACAAAGAGCCATTCGCCGTTAACAAGTGAGATCTGCAGTAACTCACCACGATTCAATTCACCGACCGCCTTTTGCTCGACGAGCAACTCGACAGACGGCTTGCCAATAACGACGAATTCACCTGGTTGAATTGAATGCTGGCTCGCCTCCTGGGCGGCTAGAGTTGCACCTAGAACAAAAACGACAGTTGTCGATATCATGAACTCACGGGACATGAGGATTCGCTTCCTGAAACACGCCAATCAACGTGGCATTGATTTCTTTGTTAATTTTCCTAACCGGATTACTTTACCTCGGCGTCACAATTGGTTCAAATACTGCAGTCACATCGTGAAGTATCGAGTGGGCCAAGTGATTTTCTACACTTCAGTTACGTTTGCACCATGTAAGGAGGGGGTTCCGTGCACAAATCGATTGCTGCCATGATACCAATGCTTGTTATGACCGTTTCGGTCTACGCCGGGGAATGCGGCGGCTGCCGAACGTCGTGTTGTCCGTCGCCATGTGCTGCCTGTACGGCGGCACCGGTCTGTGCCGAACCAGTGGCCTGTGAGCCACAATGCCATACGGTTGAGAAAACCGTAATGGTTCCGACTTGGGAGACAGAAACTCGCACGATTCAATGCGTCGAGAATCGCCAGGAACAACGCGAGCGAACCGTAACCTATTACGAATGCGTCAATGAAACCAAAGTCGGCACTCGAGAAGTTCAATACTGCGAGCAAGAAACCCGCACTCGCGAAGAGAACTACACAGTCTGCACGCCGGTGTGGAAGGACGTTACCCAGGAATACACGGTGATGGTTCCCTATACCGAAACACGGACCGCAACTCGCCAGGTTTGTAAGCCAGTATGGGAAACTGTCGAGCAATCCTACACGGTTCAAGTCCCTCACACCGAAACGCGGACCGCCACACGCACAATTACAAAGTGCGTGCCCGAAACAGTCACCCGCACCTATACGGTCGACGAAGGGCACTGGGAATGCCAGGCCGTTCAAGCCTGTCCGCAGGTCAGCTGCTGCACGTCAGCCTGTGGCGGATGTGGCGTCCAAAGTTGCGGCTCTTGTGGTGGCTGCAACACCTGCTGCACGCAGACGCGAAGCGTTTGGGTTCCGAATATTGTCACAAAAGAAACCCAGTGCACCGTCTACAAGCAAGTCCAAGAACAACAGCCTTACACCTACAACGTGACCGTCTGCAAGCCGGAAACACGCACACGTCAGGTCAAGGTTTGCAAGTACGTCACCGAAACCCAGGAATATGAGTACAACGTGAATCTTTGCAGATCGGAAACGCGTTCCCGCACCGTTAAGGTGTGCGAATACGTCAATGAAACAAAATCGCGCACGGTTTCGTACGTCGTCAATGTCCCCAAGACTCGGACCGAAGAGTACGAGTACACGGTCTCCAAGCAGGTCCCGCGTGAACGCGTTGAAACCTACACGGTTTGTGTGCCGCACACCGTCGAAAAGGAAATTGAAGTTCGCGTTTGCAAGATGGTCCCCAAGACTGTTGAAGTGTCTGTCTGCAACAGCTGTAACACCTGCAGTACCGGCTGCTCGACAGGATGTGGTAGCTGCAATTCCTGCTGCAACTAGTAAGGTTATCGGCCTAGCCTTTTAGGGCGATTATTGCGGGCTATGAAGTTTCCCTTCGCATGGGAGATTTCGTAGCCCGTTTTCATTGCGCTCAGGGGCGTAATACCCAAGGTGCAGACATTCGGACCGGGACGATCTTCGAGCGTCGCAGCCATTCCTCGTTTATTGGCCAGGCGAAAATCGTTGCGTTGCGACAATTCCTTTGTTGCTCGTCCGAATCCGAGCCGAACCTGCCGTAGAAACAAGGTTCCCGTTGCGACTAGAATCAATTGGGGAGATTCTCTAGAGCGGTTTAGTTTTTCTTGTGGTCGTTACTGGCTCGTGGGAGCCAGCTATCATCGAACGAATCGTGTTTGCCGCGGCCACAAGTCAGCGTAATATGCTGCAGCATGCCGCGCAAGGAAGATTCGAAGAATGGACTCGCCACCCATCGCAAGATCAGATGCGAACGCCATGACAGGCCGCCAACAACGCCACACGCCGAACTGGAATTCGCTGGACCGACATGCGCCAGTAGTTGCCGCAGGATTGGCACTCATCGCCAGCGTCAATCTCTTGCTCGGTTGCAGCCAAGAAAACGGTCCGGAGAAGCCTGCAACGAATCTGGCCCACAACGATTCCTCAACCCCAATATCAGGCGAATCGCCTTCGTACAAATCCGATTCGGCAACCGATTCAAACGTTCCTAGTCTGCCCGCTCCCAGTTCATCAAATCAGGCTTCAGATGAACAAGCGAGCAGCGCCTACCAGGCTCTACCGATTCATCGGCGTGATGAGACCGTTCGTAATTACGACGACGAATTGTTGGCACGCGCCGGGATTTTCAAATATGAATCGAAAAGATTGCAACTCTATACCGATATCGACCCCCGAACGGCTGAATCGCTACCACCGCTCGTCGATCAATTGTTTGACGCGTTGACGAAATACTTGGGAGAGTTGCCACCGAGCCGTTCCGGCAAAGCGTACCGGATGATCGGATACATCATGTCGGATCGCGCACTGTTTCAACAGGCAGGCCTGCTTCCAGAAGAACTTCCGCAGTTCCAACATGGTCGACACCGAATCAATGAATTCTGGATGAATGCACAAAAGCATGACTATTACTTGCGACATCTGATGCTGCACGAAGCGACTCATTGCTACATGACGGCGCAGGAAAATACCGTGGCTCCGGTTTGGTACTTCGAAGGATTAGCCGAAGTTTTCGGAACTCACACGATCGACAAGAATGGCCAAGCCCAGTTTCGAGTCATGCCGTACGACCGAGACGCCTTCCCCGGGTTGGGCCGTATTTCTTTGGTGCAAACAGACCGTGACGAAAACGGCCTGCGTATGGCGGCAGAGGTAGCCAGCTTGACCGCGGATGATTTCTTCGTGAACGAGTCGTACGCGTGGTCTTGGGCCCTTTGCCAATTCTTGGACTCCCATCCGAGGTACCAAAAGCCTTTTCGGACGCTTGGAAACGCCTTAACCGAAGACCGATTCTTCACCGTATTCAAAGAGTCATTTTCAGGTCACATCGAAGATTTGCGCACGGAGTGGGCGTTATTTGCGTCTCACATCCAGCATGGATATGACATCCCCCGGGCGGCCATCGATTTCCAGGCCGGCTCCCATGTCACCGCGTCAAAACCTGCAGAATGTGCGATTCAGGCGGACCGCGGCTGGCAATCGACAGCGGCACTTGTCGAATCCGGTGTCACCTACGAAATCACGGCATCGGGCCAATATTCCATGGCGCAAAAACCCATACAATGGATCAGCGAGCCGCAGGGAATCAGCATCGATTATTTCGATGGCAGGCCCATCGGCCGTGTGATGGGAACGATTCGCACGCCAGGCGATCAAGTCGCGACCTCTGGCGAAAGTATGCTGCGACATTTTGAAGTCGGCCGACAACTTCGATTTCAGCCCCAAGTATCAGGGACGCTGTACCTGCGCATCAACGACGCTTGGAACAAGCTCGCCGACAATCAAGGCGAGGCGAAGATTGAGATTCGTCGGATCGTCGACTCCGAGTAGCGGCTCAGAAAACGGCAGGCGAATTTCCGCCTAGCTATTTCGCCAATTCCTTTGCCAAACATTCCGCCAGGTAATCGACGTGCTGCGGGCAATTGTACAAATGGCAGGAGACTCGGATGAATCGCCTACCCTGCCAATGCATGATCGGGATTTCGATTCGATGATTTTCCCATAAGCGATCCTGCAGCGGGTCCCGATACCCCTGCACCTGATCCATCTCGCCGCCTTCGGCTAAAGGCAGGCTGATCATCGATCCGTACCATTCAGGACCATCGGGTATCAACGGTTCTAATCCGGTCACATCGACAAGGCGCGCTCGCGCATACCTCGCCAGTGCGTGTGTGTATCCTCGAAACGCTTCCAATCCACATTCGCGGAGAACATCGATGGCCGTGGAAACGGCTACGAAGGGGGCCGGGTCGCGTGTCCCCAGCCAATTGAATTCGTCCTTCCAATGTGGCTGTCGTCCGCTGACACTGCCCCCCCAACTGATGATCGAGGGCTTCACTTGTCGGCGATATCGACTGTCCACATATAAAAAACCGCTGCCGAATGGCCCACACAACCATTTATGGCAACTCGCCGTATAAAAGTCGCAACCAATGTCGCGAATTGCCAAGGGAATCATGGCAATGGCATGCGGACCATCGACACAAACCGGAACACCCTTTTCGTGCGCCCGTCGGCAGATCTCCTGCACGGGAAAAATCGTGCCTGTGACCGACGTCACGTGGCTGACAATCAACAGCTTCGTACGGGCGGTAATCCCGCCAACAATGGTTTCGGCAATCTCATCGCTGGATGAAACCGGCAGGTCGACATGCTGCACTTTCAGTTCTGCCCCTGCATCCCGACAGGCGCTACGCCACAAACGAAGCACGGCCCCGTAATCATGTGTCGTAGTGAGGATTTCATCGCCTGGATTCAATTCGATGCTGCGCGCGACGATGTTCATTCCGACCGTTGCGTTGTCAACAGCGATCAAACCATCAGCTTTGACTCCGACAAACTCAGACAGCTTGTTCACAGTCCCGTCGATGGCTAATTCCATTTGTCGCAAATAGAAATCCATCGGTTGCCGCTCGAGGGTGGCAGACCACTCCTGCCTCGCATTCTGTACTCGAATCGGCGAAGGCCCGAACGACCCGTGATTCAAGTAGGTCACTCCGTCTGGGAATCTCCATTCTCGATGCCACTTCTCGTATAAGGCTGAATCAGGCGCGGCGATCGTCATGCGGTCGGAATTCTCTGCAGGGCATTGCGCAAAGTGCGGCTGTAGTTACAGCATCGATAGGGTGAAACGCTTTGAAGACTCCAGGGAATTTTGTGGCGCGCGCAAACGTGCCAAACCCATGAGTCTTCAGACAGTTTCCACATCATGGGCCTGAGCAATCAAGTCTGAATCAACCGACACGAGATCAGAATCGTCGACCTCCGGTTCCGGCTGGAGCTCGATGACGCGCATCGATTTCCATTTCCCTTTGTGAAATCGAATCATAAATCCGATTCCAAGCACCGAAATGTAAACCGTACACGCAACGAAACAACTGATCAGACCACCACCCAACCACTCCAGGGCCATGATCGTCGGAAGCACGAGCAAGAATATCGACGCAAACAGCGAGAATACCATTGCGAATCTCGTGTCACCGGCCCCTTTGACGGCGAACCCAAAAATGATCGCAAACCCATCGCAAATCGCAAACAACGCCAGAAAACGCAGCAACACCACAACAGTATGCGAGATCGCCGCGAAATCAGCCGGATCGACGTAGGCCGCGTACGGCCGCAATAAGAGATGCGGCAGCGCCAGATAGATAATCATAAACATTCCCATATAGACGGACGCCAACCAACACGCCGTCCAGGTCGTCTTCACGGCGAGATCAGGACGTCCTTCCCCGATCCGCATACCAACAAGGATGGACACAGCAATTCCCAACCCCATCATTGGGACGAACGCAAGCGTGTTGAGATTGAATGCCACGTTCGTTGCTGCCAATTGGGCCGTTCCCAGCCGCCCCACAAACATGATGAAGATCGAAAATCCCGCGACGTCGATAAAAAACTGCGTCCCGTTCGGCACACCATAGCGCAGCAGCCGATTCATCAATTCGCGATCGAGACCAAAGTGGGATCGAAACGCGTACCCTTCGGCAACGGAATCCCGGGAAATCAGCCAGACATAAAGTACACATTGAAGGATACCCGAGCAGACTGTCGCTATCGCTGCGCCGGCCATCCCTAATCCGGGGAGTGAACCGATTCCAAAAATCATGAAGTAGTCGAAGACGATATTGAAAGCCGTTGCCGCAATGTTGACCCACATGACGACTCTCGTCTTGCCGCGCCCACCGAAAAAGCAGGATAAGACTTGCGCCAAAATGATCGGCATCGAACCAGCCGAAAGGATCGCGAAGTAAACCGACTCCAACTGTTGAACGCGATCGGGATGTCCAATGGCCGCAAAGATCTGTCTCGCAAACAGCGCTGGAACAAGCATCAACAGCCCGGCGACGATTGCAACAAACACTGCTTGCCAAATTGATGCCACGACTCGATCTTTTCGTCCTGCCCCTCCGTATTGAGCGACAAACGTGTTGGCATACATTGCCACACCGAAAGGCAGACTGATAATCGTCCAATGCATCAAGCCGGCGGGTGTGGCCGCGGCAATCGCGTCTTGCGAATACCACCACATGTAAAGCCGGTCAACAACGAGCATCAGCGATACAGAGCCGGAACTGAGCATTAGCGGAAAGGCAACTCGCCATAGTTCGCGCATCGTCCCCGCATCGGAGGAAGCTTGATTTTCTGTGTGCGCGGATACCATGAGATTCCCACCCGGGTTGTCTGCCTTGAACGATTTCACGTCGCATGGCCGAATTCGCCTTACCAGTATGAACGAATTCAGCACTTCTGAACATCAGGCAACAGAAACCCGATTGTATGCGACCAATTCCATTTGTCCGGGTTTGAGGACCGGGATACGAGCAAAAACGGACCGGAATGTGGAATTCAGGGACACGCGTTACGACGACGGGGTTCACTCGAAATACCGCCTTGCTCCGATTCTTGCGAACAATACGTCGAATCGCTACGGTTCATAACAGAGTTCCCGAAGATTCCCACCATCAATGTCACGGAATTCCCTCAGTGCGAGCACCGCAATCCTTCGAGCCATTGTCCGTGATCACCGTGAAAAATCGCAGGAGTCGATCATGAAGAAATCCTCAAATCTGGCCATGATTCTGACCATCTGGATCGCCTGCTCCGCGAGTGTGTGTGCCGAAATCAAACCGCACGCTCTCTTCACAGACAATATGGTCTTACAACAGGGGCACGAAATCCCCATTTGGGGGACGGCCGAACCGGGTGAGCCTGTCTCGGTCACCCTCGGAGAGGAAACCCGAACAACGACGACTGGAAACAATGGACGTTGGATGGTTCGGTTTCCCGCGATTGAAGAATACGGACCGATCGATCTGAAAATCACCGGCGAGAATACGATTCGTATTAAAAACGCCATCGTCGGTGAAGTCTGGGTCTGTTCCGGTCAATCAAATATGGCAATGTCGGTCGCCCGCTCCAACAATGCGGACCACGAAATTGCATCGGCCCAAGACCGTAAGATTCGACTTTTCACTGTACCAAGACGGGTCTCAGCCGAACCTCAAGCGAACGTCGAGGGCTCTTGGGTGGAATGCAGCCCCGAAACGATTCCAAACTTCTCTGCAGTGGGATACTTTTTCGGACGATCGCTACGGAAGTCGGTTGACCGACCGGTCGGCCTGATTCAGTCAGCGGTCGGTGGCACACCCGCCGAAGCTTGGACAAGCGACAAGAAGCTTCGGGCTACGAAATCACTCAAGCCGATCCTCGATCGCTGGGCGGAAATCTTGACGAATCGTGACAAATACGAACAACAATACCAACGGCAACTCGCCAATTGGGAAAAGGCGGCTCAAAAGGCACGCGATGCGGGGAACGAACCACCCCGTCGCCCGCGACCGCCCTTGGGTCCAGAACATACTGGCCGGGCATCGGGGCTGTACAACGGCATGATCCAGCCATTAGTTCCCTACGCGATTCGCGGCGCGATCTGGTACCAAGGCGAGGGGAATTCCAAGCGTGCCTATCAATACCGGCAACTCTTTCCCGCGATGATTCAAGATTGGCGTGCCCAATGGAAGCAAGGCGACTTTCCATTTCTGTTTGTGCAGTTAGCAAACTATCGTGGCGTGCAAGACGACCCCGGCGAAAGCGACTGGGCGGAACTCAGAGAGGCCCAAACCATGACTTTGCAGGAACCCAATACCGGGATGGCCGTCATTATTGATATCGGGGAAGCGGACGACATTCATCCGAAAAATAAACAAGATGTCGGCCGCCGCTTGGCGCTGGCAGCCCAATCGGTCGCCTACGAGCGTGACGTTGTGCATTCCGGGCCGACGATGAAGTCGATTACGATCGAGAAAGACACAATCCGCGTCAATTACAAACACACAGGCAGCGGCCTGGTTGCTAAAGGCGAAAAACTCAAAGGTTTTGCGGTCGCCGGGGCCGATCGCAAATTCTATTGGGCCGATGCACAGATCGATGGCGAATCCGTTGTTGTCCACTCCGACAAGGTTTCGAATCCGATTGCGGTCCGATACGCGTGGGCCGACAATCCCATCTGCAACTTGTACAACCAGGAAGGGCTCCCCGCCTTGCCGTTTCGTAGTGACGATTGGCCGGGCATCACCGTCGACAGTCACTAGACCTGGCAATTGCTCAATACAAGGCACACATAGTCGATTGCGTTCTGCAAAAGCGTTCCCAACGATAGTTGAGACGGCATGGTATCGGAACCGTATCTAATTCGATTGGGAACACGACTGAGAGACGGTCTGGACCGCATGGATCCAGACCGCCGAGAGCGTCATCGGTCGTTCATTCTTTCGCAACAGAAGCCGGACGGCGGATTCTCCGGTCGTGAAGGGGATTCGGACCTCTACTACACCGGCTTCGCAATTCGCAGTTTGGCGATCCTGGGCGGTTTGACCCCCGACGATTGTGCACGCATTAGCCCTTTTATCAAAGCACAAACGAACCGCCGACTGAGCGTGATCGACCTCGTCAGTTGGCTCTATTCTGCATTGGTTGTCCAAGCTTTTGGCGGAGACGACCCCTTCGAAAACAGCGATGTCGATTGGGCCGAGTCTATTGCCGAACAGTTAGAAGGTGTCCGCACGGCAGATGGCGGATACGCCAAGACTGAAGAAGGGGCCGCCGGAAGCACTTATCATTCGTTCTTAGTTGCGCTGACTTATGAATTGATTGGGAAATCGACTCCCAATCCCAATGCGCTGATTCAATTCATCTATGACCGCCAACGCGACGATGGTGGCTTTGTCGAAATCGCCCCCATGAAGCGCAGCGGAACCAACCCCACGGCCGCTGCGGTCGCCATGTTAACCATGCTCGGCGGAATGGACTCAGAACTTCGTGAGGATGTTCGAGAATTCCTCGGAGTAGTGCGCAGTTCCGAGGGAGGCTTTCAAGCGAATACGCGGATACCGTTTGCCGATGGCCTTTCAACGTTTACCGGCCTGCTCACGGCGCAAGACCTGAAACTCGATGAAATTCTCGACTCCGCGCACGTTGAAAAGTTCCTTTCCGAGTGGCTGGAGTTTCCAACCGGTGGTTTCCGTGGCGCCAGTTGGGACGAGCAAGCCGATGTCGAATACACGTTTTACGGATTGGGAACGCTCGGTTTGATTTGGTCCGCCTTGGACTCTCAAAGTTCATAGGTACGGAGCCTAACAAGCGAGAAACGGGGTAACCGCGTGTGGCCGAACTTTCTATCAGGCCTCGAACAAGACCGAATATTCCTGTTTGACCGCTTGCACGCCTGCATTGATTAACTTCACGTCGCTTGTCGGTGAAATCAAGCTGCAACCCTTGTCCCGCATCATCGCGGCGTGGTCTGGACTGACGCAAACAGCCCCCCAATGCTTGCCGTGATTGCGACACGCCGCCGAAACGCGGTCGAGCGCTTCTAGACATTTCTCATTCCAGAAGTCGCCTGTGACGCCCAAGCTTTGACTCAAGTCGGAAGGCCCGACAAAAAGGACATCAACGCCATCGATAGCAGCAATCTGATCGCATTGATCGACGGCACCCAAGGTCTCGATTTGAATGGCCACAAATGTTTCGCGATTTGCCTTTTCACAGAATTCCCCGGGTGGAATCGTGGCAAACTGCGCATCCCATCCCCCGGTATTCAGGCCCCGCGATCCTCGCGGATGAAACTTCGACCAACGCACAAATTCTTCAGCTTGTTCCGCCGAATGGATCTGGGCGGCCATCACTCCTCCACTGCCGGCTTCGAAACAACGAGTTACCAGCGCGTAGTCGGTTGGGGCCATCCGCACAAAGTTATCCAATCCCTGGCTCCGCGCTGCCAGTGCCGCAATTTCGAGATTCTCAATCGAGAAGCCGACATGCTCTAAGTCGAACCAGATCCCGTGAAATCCATCTTGGATCCCCACGATTTGGATAATGTTATGATGGACGATGCGCCCCACGCCCATTAACCGTACGAGTTCGTTTCGGGCCAATCGTTCTTTAATCGTCTCTGCCATGTTGCTTCCTCTCGGAATAATTCGTACGTCGTTGTTCAATCACTGTTGTTGGCTGACATCTCATTCTGAATTGGCCAGTTTGCCAGCGGCCGCCTAAGATGTCCAGCATGACTGCCGAGAGGAATGACAGTGCCGGTTAGAATCAAATCCTCGATATGAATGTCAGCCTGACAACAATCAAGAATGTTCTGACGCGGACATCGGGGTATTTGACCGATGTCACATCGCATTCCATGCAGCCATACTGTGGATGCGCGTTCGGCAATAGTTTGTGCGGTGTTGGCTGCTACGTTAAACATAATGGCCATTTGCTCAAAGGGCGGCCCTGGGGCAGTTTTCTCGAAGTTCGCACGAACGCTGCCGACTCGTATCGCGCTCATTATGAACGAGAACAGGCCTGGGGGCGCAAGCATCGGGAACGGTTTTCTATTTTTTGCTCCAGCGCGACCGATCCATTCGTCCCGCAGGAACGCCGTTACGGTATTACGACTTCCCTCCTGCAGACGATGGTCAACTTCCCACCCGATTCGTTAATTCTCCAAACGCATTCTCATGCCGTCGTCGATTCGTTGGAACTGCTGCTACAACTCGCCGACCAGACGAGCGTTCGGATACACGTCACGATCGAAACAGACCGAGAGAGGTTACCGGGACTTCCGCGCCACGCCACTCCGATCGACAAACGGTTCGATGCTTGTCGCACACTGCAGCAAGCGGGACTGTTTACTGTCGTGACAGTCGCTCCGTTACTGCCCATCGCTGATCCGCCGAAGTTCTTTGAACGGATCGCCGGCTGTGCCGACGCGTGCGTGTTGGACCACTTTGTGGAAGGAGACGGATCGCCCGATGGTCGCCGGACATTGCGAACCGAATTGCCGAAGGCCATGGCAGAGGTTTGTCCAGAATCCGTTCAGCTCGAATACCGCGAGCAAATCGCCAACATCGCGCGAGCTTGGCTGCCGGGGCGTGTGGGAATCGGCATTTCGGGATTCGCGGGCGAATATTTCTGAGAGGAACTCGTCACAAGCATTCTCGGAGCCAGCGTGCCAAGAAAACCGACATCGGCCAGAAGCTACGCCTGCAGCTGCGCATCGAGCCAATCGAATGCTGCGTTTTGCATCTCTTGATCGAAACGATGGCGTCCCTCGAAAAACCGACCAGCGAATTGATCGGGAACGCCCGCCTTTTCATAGATGGCGGCAATCTTGTTGTTGGACTCGCGCATTCCGCTAAGCGGATACAAACCATCTCCCCGACAATGTTGAACCATCAACGGTTTCGGGGCCATCATGCTGACAACATCGGGGAGATCCAAATACTGATGCAACAACGGCACGAAGTGGACGAATGAATGTGTATCGACATGCGCTTTGATCATCGGCTTGACAGTTGACATAAAACCGACGACACAAGCCGCCGCAATACGCTCGTCAAGCCCCGCGAGATATAAGGTTCGATGCCCGCCCATGGAAACTCCGAGGCAACCGACCCGCGTCGGGTCCACCTCTGGACGAGTCAGCAGATAGTCGACCGTCCGCATGTCGTCCCAGGTCACGACCCCTGGCCAAGTATAGCCGGCCAATGCCAGCGATTTGACAATCGTCGATTCCTTCGAACGGCAGACGCTGTTGAGGTACTTTGCATCTTCCATGGAATAGCGAGATCGCTCCCAACCGTAATGCAGGTCCTTATCCATCAACGCGCGACGTTCACCGAACATGAACGTATCGATCGTTATGACGACGTAACCGCGCCGAACGAGTTCCGTCGATGTCGGCCGGCCGCCGTAAACCCGATCGTGATACTCCGTCATGACCGGATGATTGTTACCCAAGTCGACAACTTTTTCTTTTCCAAACAAAAACATCCCACCATGCGAATGCAAGTCGACAATCGCCGGATGAGGCTTGGTTGTTGCCGCCTTCGGAATATGCAAATAGGCCGGTACACGAAAATCGGCGGTTGTCGAGAACAGGATCTTCTCGCGAACATATTCCGGGAATTCGCGACGGTCGACAATCTCAGCCGACGGTTGCACCGGTGCGGGCTGCCGCCCGAAGCACTCCAACAGCTTCGCCCGCCCTGCTTGCTTGAATTCCTCAAGCGATCGAAAGTTGTCACTGAGAAACGACATCGGGAAGTCGTATCGTCGCGCCATCGAGTCGATCCAGGGGTATTGCGAACCAATGTCCGCGCCTGTCGGCTCGGTCGATCTCGGTTCGTCCGGCGGCGCTGAGCTGACAGTATCGGAAGGCGTGCTATCTTGCGATAAAACGTCTGCGTTCCCCACGCTTGAGGCGAGAGTCAGTGCACCGGCATGTTTGAGGAAGCTTCGTCGATCTGTGCGTCGAGTGAGATGATTCATGAGGCCGTACCTTCTCGTTTCGAAGAAATGTCGCCCTTCATAAAAACCGTTCGGTATTCAGTATTCAAGCGGAATATTCCTGCGGATTTGCGACAAGGATCGTGAGTCTCCTGCCACCTTTGCCCAACCCTCTATTGACCGATACCGCGCGACTGTGAATGATTGCAGCAGATCGCATGGCAGCAAGGGCGAGTTTTGTATCAACTTTTCGCCGTTACCGCTTACATTTCCGACAGGGATGATCGCGCCAGTCGCTTTCGAAGGAGTGGTTTTTGAGAACAAGCGTGCCGTGCGAGGAATTCTTGTCGCTGTAAATGGACAAATTGCATGTTTCGAGTCGTCTTCCAAACGATATCTGTTGTATCGACGGAAACGTCTGATCGGCCAAGCGTCGCGTCGCAGCGAGCGGGTAAGACGCGACATATCATCCTCTATGCAATCATCATTTTGGGGGCCGTCTTTTTTATGCTTCCCGGCACTGAGTATTCGGCCACAACCATCACCTCTCCTGCAGCCGAGACGCGTGCTGAAAAATTTCGTGTCGACCCACGTCGCGCGTATGACTACTTGGTGAAGATCTGCCGCATTGGCCCCCGGATCAGTGGCACAAACGGAATGGCCGAGCAGCAAAAAGTGTTGCTCGAACACTTCGGCCAATTCGATGCCCGCATTCGTTTTCAGTCGTTCGACGTTGCGCACCCCCAAACCGGCCAGCCCGTGCGTATGAATAACATGATCGTCTCTTGGCACCCCGATGCCAAACAGCGTGTCGTGTTGGCGTGTCACTACGATACAAGGCCCTATGCCGACCGGAACCTGATTCATAAGCGAGCGACTTTCATCGGCGCGAACGACGGTGCCAGCGGAGTTGCATTGTTTATGGAAATGGCCCACCACATGCAAAATCTCTCGCCCACTTATGGAGTCGATTTCGTCTTTTTTGATGGGGAGGAACTTGTCTACCAACCGGGCGACAAATACTTTCTGGGTTCGGAATACTTTTCAAAAGACTACCGCGATAATCCTCCCGGGTATCAGTATGTTTACGGCGTATTGGTCGACATGGTCGCCGACCGCAGACTGAACATCAACATGGAAAAGAACAGTCTGAAATATGCGCCGGAACTGACACGCGATATTTGGCAAAAAGCCAAAGAGCTACGAGTCGATGAATTCACAATGAGCCGACCGGGACGTTTTGAAGTCCAGGACGACCATTTGCCGATGAACGAAATCGCGCGGATTCCCACCTGTGACATCATCGATTTCGACTATCCTTACTGGCACACGTCGAAAGATGTGCCTTCGTCATGCTCGGGCGGTAGCCTGGCTAAAGTAGGCCGTGTCCTGCTGCATTGGCTGGAAGACGTTCCCGCTCCACAACCGCGGAATCAATAGCAGATCCTCGAGTGGGCGAATCAGCCTGCCCCGCTTGGCCTTTGCCATCCAATCGTCGTGGCCAGCGCTGGTCGAAGCCGCGGGAATTCCAATGCTGCAAAGCGCTGGCAGGTCCGTTATGATGAATCGGTCGCAAGGCATGACGTTTCCCATGCGAAATTGACCGAGCGTGGGATTCGCTTCGAAAATCGCCCTCAAGCGTTGCCGCGGCAGAGTCGTATCCACTACCTGAATTCGATATTTCCGACGCCGAAGCATCTATCGGCATCGAAGAGACATAGAGAAGTCGGCCAGTGAAGAATCCAATTATTTCGGGCTTCGTAGGAATTGCGTTGGTCGGCATTGCAGCCGTCATGCTGCGTTCTCACTATGCGACTTGGCAGCGTCGAAAGAATAATACAAACCTCTCCGACCTTGATCGGCGTTATTTTTATTCCCAATATCGACGACGAATGCAAACATCGGGATTGATGGCCTTGTTGGGGGTGCTCATTCCGTTAGGCGATTCGCCTTTGATCTGGAATCGCGGACCGCAAATCTCGACAATCTACTGGCTGGGAGTACTGGCCATAACACTTTGGTTGATGCTGTTAGCAGTGGGGGACTTCGCCTCGACTCGCGTCCATTCCAAAGCGGCGCTTTCAGCAATTCGTCGCGAGCGTCGCGAATTGGAAGCCAAAGTTGCCGAAATGCGCAGTCGCCGATCAAATGGGAAGCCGAGCGATTCGTAATTGTCAACATTAAGGAGAAGCCGACGGCAAGTGCCGCAAAACTGCGGCGCAACTGGCCGGCGCGCAGATAATCGAGATTCACGTTCCAATAACGTCGTTTGGGAGTCCGCCGATGAGCGAAAGCGACCTGTCGCCTGGAAGTTGGAACACATGGTCGGCCCGTCCGGAACTCATGCCGCGCTGCATGGTCGAAGGTCCCTGCTGGACAGTCGAAGCGGGTGGTTCGGCCAGCAATCACGGTGGCTGGGACTTACATTGGCACCACATTCGTCCTGGAGAATGGCATCGGGCCAATATCGCCTGTCGCGCTTACGGGCTGGCTCATGTCCACGACACTGTGCATGCCGAACTCATTTGGTGGAAAGATCAGGAGAAGCGATCCGACTGGTGCCACGTCGAATTTGAACCGATCGCCGACGACGTTTACGAATTCCGCTGCGAGAGCCGCGCACCGAAAGACGCCCAATTTGCAACACTGCGTCTGATGCTCCGTTGGAGTGATCATGGCAAGATCGCCTGGTGTGATCCAATATTGGAACCCATTGCTGCTCCGGCCCCGCGCAAGTTCACAGCTGCGATCGCCACCGGAAACTTTCCCGGCACGGGAGTCGAAGACAATTTGGCATTCGCGCAAACACTTGTCACTCAGGCCGCCAGCGCGGGCGCCCAAGTTGTCTGTCTGCCTGAGTGTGTTACGTCGTGGCGATGCAACGATCTACCAAATGCCGGCGCCCGGGTGATTCCTGGCCCCGAAACTGATCGGTTGTGTGACGTCGCTGCAAGCGGCGGTATCGACGTTGTTTGTTCCATGAACGAGCAAAACGGGGACTTGATCCACAACACCGGCCTGTATATCGATTCCGAACAGGGCATCATTGGGAAATATCGCAAGGTCCATTTGTCGGTGGGCGAACGGTGGCGCGGGATTACACCTGGAAGCGAATTCCCCGTTTGGCACTCGCGATTTGGAACTGCGGGAATGCTCATCTGCTACGATAACGTCATGGGAGAAGGGCATAACATTTTGGCCCGTCAGGGTGCCGAAATCCTTTATTTGCCGATCATGGGAGACCCACGTGCCATTGGTGACCCGGCGCATGAAAACTGGAAGCGGATCATGCAAGTGCGTGCGATGGACAACCATGTTTGGTTCGTTGTTTGTCAGAATAAAGGCGAATGGGGATTGATCGTGCGACCTGATGGAAAGATCGTCGCCGAGGTAGACCTCAAAACGGGCATTGCCTTGGCAGAAGTTGACTTGAATTTCCGCTTTTCCTCCACCATTGGCTCCGATTTCCAAAATCGGGTGTGGGGCGAACGCCGTCCGCACTTGTATCGAATGCTGTCGGAAGATTACCTATGAATCCAACGGTTCAACGAACATTGAAGACTCGTTAGTCAGGGCATCAACCCGATTTGCCTGACTCAGCAGCGCAGAGTTCATGGGAAATTGCACTGAGTCATCGGGAACTTTACCAATAACGCACAGTTGAAGGTTGAATCTCCATTTGGGAATTCATTTGCAACCAAATCTGCTAAGGCATCGTCGTTAAACTGTATACAAGGAACACGGAATGTCTCCAAAAAGAGCTTCAATTGGGGTTCGGTTTGCGATTTCCAGTCTTTTGTTGGGAATTGCCGTCGTACACGAACCGATTGTCGACACTTCCGCTGCTGCTGACTGGCCCATGTGGCGTTACGATGCCGGACGCACGGCCTCTTCTCCGGCGGGCTTGCCGGATAAACTGCATTTGCAGTGGTCGCTACAATTCGCCCCGCGCGAAACTGTGTGGGACGACCCACTGAACCAGGATTTGATGCCTTACGATCAAGTCTTCGAGCCAATTGTCGTCGGCAAGACCATGTTGGTGGGCTTCAACGACAGTGACAAACTCGTTGCGTTCAACACCGAGACCGGCCAGGAACGCTGGCGAGTTTACACGGATGGCCCTGTGCGGCTACCGCCCGCAGCTAACGACCGGCACGTCTACTTTACCAGCGACGACGGCTATCTTTATTGCGCCGAGATCAAAACCGGAAAGGTTTTGTGGCGCTTTCGCGGTGGGCCGTCCGATCGCAAAGTGATCGGCAATCGCCGGCTAATTTCCACATGGCCGGCGCGCGGTGGCCCGGTGTTGATGGACGATACGGTTTATTGGGCGGCGAGTATCTGGCCGATGATGGGTACATTCATCTACGCCCTCGATGCGAACACGGGGCGAATCGAATGGGTGAATGACGGCACGAGCGCCCAGTACATCCAGCAGCCGCACAATTATCCGGCGTTTGCCGGCGTTGCGCCACAAGGTCCGCTTGTAGCGACCGACGACAAACTGCTCTTGCCAGGTGGCCGTTCCGTTCCGGCCTGCTTTGATCGACATACTGGGAAATCTCTTTACTACCACCTCGCGCGCTATGGGAAATGGGGGGGATCTTCGGTCTTTGCGGCGAATGGCACATTCTATGGTCACGAGCGCGACGGCTTCTTCAACGGCTTTGATTTGGAGTCTGGACACGTTCGCGGTGGAGTGCGCGGACACCAGCCGATCCTGTCTGGCGACTCGCTGATCTATTCAGGAGAACAAACCGCCCAAATTTCGCTCGAGAATCCCAAGCAGGCGGTTTGGCAACTCGATATCGACTCCAGCGGCGATCTGATTCGCGCAGGGGACCGTATCTATGCAGCCGGCGGTGGAAAGATTACTGCGCTGCAACTCAAGACGAACGCCGATCCCCAGGTCGCTTGGACGCACGATGTCGCAGGCGACGTTCAACGGTTGATTGCGGCCGACAACAAGCTTCTCGCGGTGACAAAAGAGGGGCAGATTCTCGCCTTCGGTAGCAAATCGGTGGAAACCGCGCCTCGCAAACGTGTCACGGGGACACTCCAACCGAGCGCCGCTGCGAATCAAAAGGCTCGGCGCATTCTGGACGAGGCAAATGTGCGAGATGGCTATGCGTTGTTTTATGGAATTTCCGACGAACAACTTCTCCAAGCACTCGTTCTAAAGTCGCAGTTGAAAATCGTCGCGGTTGACCCTGACGCTGAAACGATCGACAAATTACGACGGCTCTTCGACGAGGCAGGACTTTACGGCGACCGCATCGCATTGCATATCGGCGACATCGAGTCGTTCCCTGCTTCACGCTATATGTCCTCGTTAACGATTGTCGCTGACCAAAAGCGTGCCGGCCTGACCGGCAATGCACAAGCCATGGCACCACTTTTCGAAAGTGTCCGTCCGTATGGGGGAAAGTTGTTAGCCGTTCGCGCGAACGAAGACGGAGAAGCTGCGGCAAATCTCGCAAGAATCGCCGAGAAACTGTACTCGAGGCCTCTGCATTCATCCCGAGACGGTTGGGAATTGATTACGCGCGACGGTCCACTCCCCGGAGCAGGCAGCTGGACACATCAGTACGGCAATATCGCCAACACGATCAAATCTGACGATTCGCGCGTACAATTGCCGTTGGGCATCCTGTGGTTTGGCGGCAGCTCGAACATGGACGTGCTCCCCCGACACGGACATGGCCCTCCGGAACAGGTCATCGGCGGCCGATTGTTCATACAAGGTATGGACTCGCTCAGTGCGCGAGATGTCTACACCGGTCGAATCATCTGGAAAGTGCCGCTGGAAAACCTCAATACATTTGGAGTGTTTTACGACGAGACTTACCACAACTCTCCGCTAAGCTTGGACTACAACCAGGTTCACATTCCGGGCGCCAACGTCCGGGGCACAAATTTTGTCGCGACGCTCGATCGTGTGTATATCATTCAAGACGATGTCATTCGGATGCTCGATTCAGCGACCGGCAAGACTGTCGGCACGATTCCCCTTCCGGAGACAGAAGCCGGCGCGCCATCGCAATCATGGGGATACATTGGTGTCTACGAGGATGTGTTGATCGGTGGAACAGGCTTCGCCGATTTCTCAAACAAACTCGGCATGCCGCATCAGCCCGCTCCGACCGACAAGAAAAGCAAATGGCGATTCACCGACTACGACAAATCGGCGAGTAACGGTTTAGTTGTCATGGACCGCTATACCGGAAAAGTCCTATGGCAAACCGACGCCGTGTACGGGTTCATTCACAATTCCGTCGTTGCCGATAGCGGTATGCTGTACTGCCTCGACAAGCTGCCCCCCAATCTCGAAAAGCGTCTGGCACGCCGTGGACAGGCAAACCCCAGTTCTTACCGTCTGTTGGCGTTGGACATCCAAACCGGGGAGATCCAATGGCAGAAGAACGACAACATTTTTGGAACCTGGCTAAGTGTTTCGGCGCCGCATGGCGTTCTGCTGCAATCAACGCGGCCCTCATCCGACACGGTCGCCGACGAAACCGGAACACGGATGATCGCCTATCAGGCCAACGACGGAAACGTGATTTGGGATAAGCCGATCAATTACCGTACGCCGCCGATCCTGCACGGCGACGACATTATCACTGGTGGAAAGCGGTACAACCTGCGGACAGGCGAGGTCCGTTTTCGCCTCGATCCGATCACAGGAAAAATGAGCGAATGGAGCTATGTCTCCACGAAAGGCTGCAACTACCCGATTGCTTGCGAACACCTAATCACGTTTCGTTCGTCCGCAGCGGCCTTTTACGATTTGGAAGGCGACGGCGGAACGGGGCACTTTGGCGGCTTCAAGTCGGGTTGCACTTCGAATCTCATCGCTGCCGACGGCGTACTCAACGCTCCCGATTACACACGCACATGCCGCTGCTCGTTTCAAAACCAAACATCTCTCGCGCTGGTTCATATGCCGGGACTCGAAATCTGGACGCATAACGACTTCAGATACGATGGCGATCGAGTCGACCGTGTTGGCGTCAATTTCGGTGCCCCAGGCGATCGTCGTGACGAGCAAGGGACACTGTGGCTGGAACATCCCGGCGTCGGAGCTCCGTCCCCCAAAATTGCCGTGGACGTTTCGGGAAATGCGACGTTCCACCGACATCACTCGTCGCGATATTCAGGCGACGCCGAGCCGTGGATCGCCGCGTCAGCTGTCGAAGGAGCGGAGCAAATCGTCGTCCACCTCACGCCGCCACCGCCGAAAGTGGAACCGGGTATTAACATTCGAGTTGTCACTGAGGAGGACGATGCGGAAGAAGACTCCGATGGAAAGATTGATTTGGGAAGCAGTGATTTGGAATTAACTGAGGACGACGGACTTCAAACAATCGGCATGAGGTTTCAAAAAGTACGAATCCCACAAGGAGCGAAGATTCGCACCGCATACTTGCAATTTCAAGTCGACGAAACATCTGACGATCCGACGTACTTGCAAGTATTCGGAGAAGCGGCGGACAACTCCCATGCGTTTTCGAAAGACCAATTCGATTTGACGTCGCGTAAGAGAACCAACGTCTCGTTCGAATGGCAGCCAAAGCCATGGGAACAAAAAGACGAAGCGGGAATTGACCAGCGGACGGGCGACCTCTCGGCAGTCATTCAGGAAATTGTCGATCGCGAGGGGTGGAAACCGGGCAATGCGATGACGATTCTGATTTCAGGTGAAGGAGATCGCACGGCCGAAGCATACGACGGAGATAAAAAGGCAGCGACCTTATTGCATATCGAACTCGAGGATCCCTCGCTTGTCACTCAACATGCAGATGCAACGAGTCGTACGCCCATCGAGCCACGCCGGTACACCGTTCGTCTCTACTTCGCGGAGCCGGATGAACACACGACAACCGGTCAACGCGTCTTCTCAGTTGCGATCGGTGAAAAAGTCGTCCTGGAAGACTTCGACATTCTCGAACAAACAGGCGCGGCGCAGCAGACAATCGTTAAGGAATTCAGCCAAGTTTCGCTGTCGGATGAACTGGTGATCGGCCTTACTTCGAAGAGTAGTCTGCCGGCCATCATGAGCGGTGTCGAAGTAATCGCGGAGGATGCCCCACCCCGCTAAAACACCGAGTGCGTGCGGCAACATCATCGCAGTCGCGTCACGATTGCTGAATAACGCGTCATCGCTTCAACCGCGAGCCATTTCGCGGCTGCACTTTATAGCGCGCCCTTGCCTGTGAATACGACCAGCACAGTCCGTGCCAGGATTTTGACATCATTCCAGAAACAGCAATTCTGGAGATACAGCAGATCAAGGGCAACCTTGCGCCGGAATCCTGCGATGTCATTGTCATAGCCATTGATAACCTGAGCCGGTCCAGTCAGGCCCGGCTTGAGCCCGAGTCGATGAAGATAGTCGGGAATCTCGTCGCTCAGCTTTTCAATGAACTCTGGCCTTTCGGGGCGTGGGCCGACCAGCGACATTTCCCCCTTCAAGACGTTCCACAATTGGGGCAACTCATCGATTCTTGTCTTCCGCATGAACCGCCCCAGCGTCGTGACGCGCGGATCACCCTGGACAGCGAACTGGGCGCCATTCTTCTCGGCATCGTTTCGCATCGTACGAAACTTGTATAAGACGAATGGCTTTCCATAACCCAGGGACTTCCGCCGATCGGTCGAGGCGCGTCGCTCATCCGACGAGATACCAAATTCATGGCGATCGCCTCGGCGGTCCGGTCGCTCACGCCGCAGATTCAACCCCGTACGAACCTGTTGAAATATGACCGGACCCGGTGAAGTCAGTTTCACCAGCAGGGCGAAAAACGCCATGAGGGGAAACAGCAATACCAACATGGTGGCAGAAACAAAGATATCTACAAGTCGTTTGATCAACCGAGTTCGCTCATCAACCGATCTGATGTCATGGCGTGGCCGTTCAAGTTTCAAATGGGTAATCCAATCGGCCGGCGGCATGTACTTCGATACCGCATAGATCCTGACGAGATCGGAAAGCGAATTTTCCGATTCGATTGTTGTGTCCGTTGAAATCAGTTCGTCGGTTGCCATTTTCCACTCATCCACGCTACACGGTGCCAAAAAGAATACGCCTGGCCGGTCCAACGCAGTTACCGCGTGGTTTATCGGAAATCGATAATCAGACGACAGGCGGAATTCCTACGGATTGGCTTCCAGATTGGCGGAGCCCACTCCGCAACGAAGTCTCGTTGAAATCTTTACGAGAATATACAACGTACTGTTCGGCTTTGACCCCGGTCGCGTCTCCGGATGAAGGCTTGTTAATGATCGCGCTGTCAACTATTCACGATTACCGCGACTGTAACGATCATGAGGATTTCGCGAAAATTCGGCGTGACTGTCCCGCGTACGGGGAAAGCCATCGAGTTGAGACTCGAATCCCCCTTTGGGAAACCGAAAACAATCGCGCAGCCGCAGCATGAGATTGGTAATCTGCTCGAGGCAGTGTTTCGACCGGCCACAACGCGCGCCCTGTTGCGGGGCACCCTTCAGTCGGCGACGATCGGCCCATTCTCGTCGCGTCGCTCACCACTCCAATCAGGCCGTTCTTACAGGCCGATCGTCAAATGGTGCATCAACGCCAGCACGGCCGCCGAGACAACGCCAACCCGTATGTTGTCGTTGATCTTAGACGGCAGCGATTCCACAATGCCGGCTACCAGCGCTGCTGAGCAGCCACATAGCGCCGCGACGGCGAAACTAGCCGCCGGTTGAGATTCGCCCCAATAGGCCAACGTTGCAGCCGTTGCGCCGACAGTAACAAACGCGACCAATCCGGACCAACGTTTGTCGACGTTCCATGGAAGCCGCGGTCCTCGCAAAGCCAGCCCGCACAAAGTCGCCGACCCATCGCCAAATGCGAGTATCACCGTAACGGCCATCGCCAATTCCGCATGTGCCGGAAACAACATGAGTGTGCCAAAAATGGAAAGCGAATATCCAAGAATGCTACTGATTTTGGTTGTTTCCCCACGCCGCACGATCGTTTTGTATCGCACTGCGATGGCAATTGATAATCCAGTGATCAATCCGACGGCGATCCATTGAAACGTCACCGAAATCGGATCCTTGTGAGGGTACAAGCAAGAGACAACCGGCAGAAGTCCTGGCACAAAATGCCATACGCGCCGCTTAAGCTCTGTAATACCGACACGTTCGACAAGTAACTGTTTCCAGCCAATCGGCGGAGCTGTTGTCGACGTCGTACTGCTTTTTGCCTGCGGTTGAGCCTCGAGAACTGCCACACTTGTGTCAGATACCAACGAGTCGTCAGTAGGATGAAATTCGGATGTACCGCGAGCGCTGTTAAGGGTCGGTTTCATCGTGCGTTTCACTCCACGATGGCGAAAGAGCAGCTTGAAAATCTGCTCGATTCCTGATGAGTTTTGAAAGCGCGCATGCGCTCTTTTGCGGGAACTGGGGGGATGTATTCTCCCTAGATCGGACATGTGAACGGTGCTGCTTAAGCCAACTGTTCGCTTTGCCCTGTTTCCATGGCTCAGTTGCAACCGTCTGGTGACCGCGGACAGCACCAACGCAGGCAGAACTGCGTCACCAAATCTGCCCTGGCGAGGCATCACAACCATCGAATGTAAAATGACTTACTCACACCAAGGAAACGGCAAACCAATCCCGAGACTGCTTGCCATTGGTTACAATCTCTCCGAGGGAACTCCAGCTTTGGCTGCCACCTTGCAATTGGCGGGTCGATGGGCCGAAACACCTTAAATGCGGCACGTCTCGATCGGTTTGACCGTTGCGACCGCTAAACTTTGACGTGCGTCACATTCACCATACAACGTGGTGGTGGGCGGTGATCGCGTGGTATAATCCCCGATGAATTAGGTTTCTGTTATGATCACTCATCCACTGGCTTCCTTTTGAGCTCGCGGATGTTGCGGGATGCTGACCAATTTCAATCTCACCGATTTGCAATGTTAAAGAATAACTGTCGGCCATCGATGGTATGGTTTGGCTGGTTGCTGATCACCGGATTGGTGCCAGTGGCGATGTGCGGAAACTCCATTGCGGCAAACAAACCATCGGCCTTCTCAGGAGAAGAGCGCGGTTATTGGGCCTTTCAGCCGGTTCGCAGGATTCCTCCCCCCGCGGTACCCAGTCGCAGCCTGGTCCGCAACCCGATCGACCGATTCCTATTAAAGCGTCTACAAACAGATGGTCTGGAGTTTTCTCGCGAGGCCGATAAGTACGCCCTGCTCCGTCGGGCAAAGTACGACTTGCTAGGCTTGCCGCCTACTTCCGAGGAGATCGAGCAGTTTCTGTCGGATGATTCAGTCGACGCCTACGAAAAGCTGATCGACCGTCTACTCGCTAGTCCGCATTACGGCGAGACGTGGGGGCGTATCTGGCTCGATCTCGTGCGTTTCGCAGAAACAGCCGGCTTCAATGCCGATCCCGATCGTCCCTTGGCTTATAAGTATCGCCGGTACGTGATCCATGCGTTCAATAACGATCTGCCTTATGATCAATTCATTCGCGAGCAGTTAGCGGGCGACGAACTTTATCCCGACGATCCGAATGCCTGGATTGCAACGGGTTTTAATCGAATGTGGCCGGACGAAAGTAATGCTTCAAACGTCGAATTGGCACGGCAAGATGCCCTCAACGATCTCACGTCCAATGTTGGCAACGTCTTTCTTGGTTTGTCCATTGGTTGCGCTCAATGCCACGACCACAAGTTCGATCCAATTCTGCAGAAAGACTTTTATCAGCTGCAGGCATACTTTTCTGGCATCGTGCCGTTCGATCGTGTGCCCGTAGCGGGTCAGTCTGAATATGTACGCTTTCAAAGACGCCAAGCCGACTGGCTAAATCGTACGGCGGCCGTCCGACACGAACTCCATGATATCGAGCACGCGGCTCGCAAAGCCGCGTCGGCGATTAAACGTTTGAAATTCCCTGACATCGTTCTCGATGCGATTGATACACCGGAAGAGGAGCGTACAGCATTTCAGCATCAACTGGCATTTTGGTCGGAACGGCAAATTGTCGTGACTCCCGCTGACTTGGCGAAAAAGCTCTCAAGCAAACAGCAAAAACGCCTCGCTGAGTTAAAAGAAGAGTACCACCAGCTCAGAAAGAGCGAGCCCCAGCCACCGCGACAACTTCAAGCCATGGCGGTCGCTGAAGTACCGACCGGCCCGGTTCCCGTCAGCTTGCTGGCAGGCGGTAGTTACAACAAGCCGGTTGAGCTGCTCGAACCGGCCGTGCTCTCGGTCATCGATACATCGCTCGTCACTCCGCCAACTATTTCGGCGACAAGGTCCGGAACGTCGGGCCGACGATCAGCGCTTGCCGCGTGGCTCACCGATCCGCGACACCCTCTCACGGCGCGAGTGATGGTGAATCGCATCTGGCAGGGGCACTTTGGCAAGGGCTTGGTGGAAAATGCCAACGATTTCGGCAATCAAACCCGTCCGCCATCACACCCTGAATTGCTCGACTGGTTGGCGATTCAATTTGTCGAACGCGGCTGGAGCGTCAAAGCCATGCATCGCCTGATCATGACATCGCATGCCTACCGCCAACAAACCTACCGTCCAACGAGCGCTCAACCGGAACACCCCGCGATGGCAGCCGACGCCGGTAATCAGCGATACTGGCATTATCCACGACGCCGGCTGTCGGCCGAAGCCATTCGTGATTCCATGCTGTCTGTCTCCGGTGCACTCAATGCACAGATGCATGCCGCCGCACAACGAGAGGGCGTACGTCCCGAACTTCCGCCGAACTACAGCGCTCGCGAGAAATGGACAGTCGACGACGAGGCCGACGAACGCAATCGCCGCAGCGTCTATATTTATGCGAAGCGCAATCTCCCCTATCCTATGTTGCATGTGTTTGACTTACCCGATATGCACGAAAGCTGTGCTCGACGAGCAGAAACGACCGTGGCGCCGCAGGCCTTGATGGTCCTCAATAGCGAACTGATTATCCGATACGCGGAGTCATTCGCTGCACGCTTGACGGCAATTCAACCGGGAAACGTGCCTTCTGAACTAAACCACAGCAATCTGCGACCGCGTATTGAGGCGGCATATCTGTTAGCATTTGGTCGACCGGCGGATACTGTTGAAATCGACGATGCCATCGAGTTCATTAAAGCGCAACAGGCGTTGATTAGCTCTCAGTCGAATCCGCCCAGCAAAGCCGCGAGCCAACAGGCCTTGGTCGATTTTTGCCACGCACTGTTTAATGCCAATGAGTTTATATACCTGGATTGATCTCGAAATCCGTGCGACAATGAGTCCCTGCCAGGAACCAACGTGGACATGAATAATCACAGCCGGACCCAATCTTCAATGCTCCATTATGAGCAAGCGAGTTGTCGCCGCGATTTCCTCGCGCGCACCGGTTTTGGTTTCGGAGCGCTGGCGCTCCAGCAACTTCTGGCCGATGACGGACTCATTTCGTCGCAAACTCTGCTAGCATCTGAAACGTCCGCCTCCAAAACGAGACGCTCGCCCCATTTCGAAGGGACGGCCAAAAGCGTTATTTTTTGCTTTATGGACGGCGGACCAAGCCACATCGACACTTTCGATCCTAAGCCCGCCGTTAACAAATACGCCGGCAAACCTCTCCCGGAATCGGTCGAACGGGTGATTACCCCGATGGGCGTCTCGGATAATCCGCTCCTAATCAGCCCTCGCAAATGGAAGCGTTACGGCGAAAGCGGTATTCCGGTTTCCGATTGGTATCCCTACGTCGGCGAGTGCATTGATGATATTTGCGTCATTCGGTCCTGCTGGGCCGACGGCCTCAATCATGTCGGCAGCGTTTGCCAAATGAACACCGGCAGTATTCTCGCAGGGCGTCCGAGTCTGGGCGCCTGGGTCAGCTATGGCCTGGGAAGTGAAAATCACAATCTGCCGAGTTTCGTCGTTCTGCTCGACAACGAAAAAGAACCCCCGGGAGGCAGCCGTGTGTGGGGCACGGGATTCATGCCGGCGACGTATCAAGGGACCCGCTTTCGCAATGGAAACGAACCGATTCTCCATTTGCATCCCCCAAAAGAGATCACAGAAGAGCGGCATCGTGGCAAGCTGGAATTCGTTAGCCGTTTGAATCGGCAGCACCTTCGCACCCGGTTTGGCGACGATGACCTCGAAGCGCGAATTTCGGCCTACGAATTAGCCTACCGTATGCAGTCTCATGCCCCTGAAGCGGTTGACTTGTCACAAGAGACGGAACAAACGCAGCAGCTATACGGCCTCGATAACGAAAAGACTGCGGCATTTGGTCGCAACTGCCTGCTGGCCCGGCGACTGGTAGAACGTGGCGTACGATTCATCCAACTATACTCGGGATCAGGAAGCAAATGGGACGCCCATAGCAAGATCGAAGAGAACCATACCACGTATTGTCGGTCGACAGACAAACCAATCGCCGGACTGCTTAAGGATTTGAAGCGGCGTGGACTGCTGGACCAAACGCTTGTCATCTGGGGTGGCGAATTCGGGCGAACAGCCATGTCGGAAAAAGGGGACGGTCGCGACCACAACCCCTATGGATTCTCGATGTGGATGGCCGGTGGCGGGGTCAAAGGTGGTCAAATTGTCGGCGCGACTGACGATTTCGGCTTGCATGCCATCGAACAACGAGCCCACGTACACGACCTGCACGCCACGATTTTGGAACTGACCGGCCTCGACCACACGGAATTAATCTATCAACATCAGGGACGCCCGGAGCGGCCGACCGTGAATGAGGGAGAAGTCATCCCGGATGTCTTCGCGTAAGCGGCCGGCGGCCATTTCCAACATCGATCCAGCCGAATGGCGATATCGATTTCTGTTCTTGTGCCTGCTGCTATTGGCCGTTTTGTACCCGATCGTGCACTCCCCGGTGGTCGGCGATCTTATGATGGCGCTGATTCTGCTGGCGGTCATTTACTCGGTCAGTCGGCACCGTCCCAAACTATTCGCTTTGTGCGTTTTGGCAACTCCGCTGGCGGCATCGCTGGTCATGCATAACGTGAGTACGTTCGACCAGGTTTTTCTGCCAACCTTGATCGGCGGCATGGCTATCGCATTCTTGCTGTTCACATTGGTCGTGGTGTTGATGGATGTGCTCAGCAAGGGAGAGGTCACGACCGACCGATTGTTCGGCGCGATGTGCGTTTACTTGCTGCTGGGAGTTTTGTGGGGGTTCATCTACGCCATTCTCCTTCGATTCGATCCGTCTGCATTTAAAGGGTTAGACTTCGAAAACCTGGACGAATCGGAACCTTTGATTCCGATTCTCGTCTACTTTAGCTTTGTCACGATCTCAACTTTGGGATACGGCGACATTACACCAGCCACAACGGTCGCAGGAACGTTGGCCTGGTTGGAATCGGTAACGGGGCAACTGTATATCGCAATTCTGGTCGGTCGCTTGGTCGGCCTACACCTGGCGGCGCAAAAGCGAGAAGAGAAGGAGCAATCGACGGGTTAATCGGTCAAGCTGGCCCGGCGGTCAATCGCTCGCAGTTCTGTAACTGTATAAGTCAGCCGAAAACTGGCAACGGCTTGCCGTCGCACAACGGAATTTCGGCTCCTTCAGGACCGGCCATCGTCTGGTGGTAGTCGATTCCCAGCGCGTGAAAGATCGTCGCATGCAAATCGTGCGGCCCGCAGGGATTCTCTTTGACATTCATTGCAAAGCGGTCGGAACGACCATAAACCTGACCGCCTTGCACACCTCCACCGGCGAATGCCACCGAATAACAATCGGGAGAATGATCACGCCCGCCGGCATGATTAATGAGCGCGCCTCGGCCGAATTCGGTCATTAACACGACCAAAGTCTCTTCCAACATGCCTCGCAATTCCAAGTCGTCAAGCAATGCGGAAGCGCCATGATCAAAGGGAGGCATCAAGAAGTTTTTTAACTGCGGAAAGTTGAAGACATGGGTGTCCCAAATGGCGCCGGCCCCACCGTTCAAGTCTCCGGCCCCAGAATTAACCATCACCAACGGTATGTCCGTTTCAATCAATCGGCGGGCTAACAATAGACTGCGACCAAAAATGTGATCGCCATACGCCTTTTGAACGCTGTCCGGCTCAGACTTCAGGTCGAACGCCTCGCGGACTTTTCGGCTGAGCAGCAAGTCCATCGCCAAGCCGTGAAAATGTTGATAGGCGTTGAGAGAACCCGACGACCGATCCGCACCAAACTGGGCCCCGAGTGTTCGCAACAATTCATGCCGAGCGGCTACTCGATCACCTGTCATCGACTCGTCAACCGCCAGATTGGGCGAATCCGATACAGGTGAGACGCCGGGGAACGGCTTTCCGGTTTTGGGACGCGCGACGAGTGGATCATACCGGACGCCCAAGAAACCGGCATTCTGACCGGCAACAAGACCTCGCTCCGCCACTGGATAAGGTAGTGTAACTGTCGGCGGCATGCCGTTTGGCACTCCACGTGCCCAGGCCACCATCGAGCCGAGCATCGGCTTGTCTTCGCGCGTCGCCAAAACGGGGTTCGAAACCATTTGGCCATCCAGCACGACCGGCGGCACGCCCGTCAGGGACCAATAGAGTGCTTGCCGATGGTCGCGGGCCCGATGTTTGACCGATCGTACAATCGCCAATCGATCAGTCTGTTGTGCCAGCTTTGGCATGTATTCGCCAACTTGGACTCCGGGCAACGTCGTATCGATGGCGTTGTACACGCCGCGGACCTGTGCCGGCGCCTCAGGTTTGGGATCCCAACTTTCGAATTGGCTCATCCCGCCCCAATTAAAGATGACGATACAGCGCTTCGCGCGCCCGAATCCGGAGACTCGATCAGCCCCGTGGGCCGCTTTTCGCACAGTTGGTGGAAAGATCCCGGGGAGCGTCAAGCCGAGCGACCCGGTCAGCGTTCGCCGCATAAGACGGCGCCGCGAGCGGTTGATGCGAATTGCTGATGGTCTACGCAATGTTATTCGCCTCTCCCATTCAGCGGCAGATTGCCCTGCCATGCCAATCGGGCTGTCATCAATGGCCAACGCCAGTTTATCCACAATCCATAGTGACCGGCTAGCCGTGCTTTTAAAAAAGGTGGCTGTCTCTTAACAATTCGCCCTGAAGCGCAAAATTGGTCACAAATACCGATGGAGAATGGTGAAAATGTGAGGCCCCCGGCAGAATGAACGGCAAACAGCACCGAGTGTGGCTAATACGTTTCTGCCCATTACCACTTGTGTAAGAGCAATTCGCAGCAGGATTTCAGCCGGCGACGAATCTCGCCGTTGCCGCAAACCGCCGACCCCCTTACGATAACAGTATGAATCACGAACACAGCGATATCTTACAGATATACGATAATCCCTCTCTCGATAATGCAACGCTGGTCTTAGCATTTGATGGTTGGATGGACGGCGGAGACGTCTCGACCGGAACGGTCGACCGCCTGGTTGACCTATTAAGTGCGTCGCCGATTGCCGAAATCGACCCGGAACCGTTTTACATCTACAATTTTCCCGGTTCGATGGAAATCAGCGCCCTCTTTCGTCCGCATATCGAAATCGAAGACGGTTTGATTCAATCGATTGATATGCCGACCAATACATTCTTTTGTTATGACCCGGCGGACTTGATTCTATTCATCGGGAAAGAACCGAACCTTCGCTGGCAGACATTTGGTGAATGTGTTTTTGAAATCTCAAAGTTGATGAATGTCGAACGAATCCTGTTCGTCGGTTCATTCGGTGGAGCCGTGCCTCATACACGGGAACCGCGGTTGCATATTACGTGCTCTGACAATGAAATCCTCCGCGAAATGGAGCCGTACGGAGCCCGTCGCAGCGGATACGAAGGGCCCGGTTCTTTCACGAGCTACCTCATGAAAGAAGCGCCGACGATGGGCCTGAAAATGGCCTCGCTCGTGGCGGAGATTCCAGGCTATTTGCAAGGAACCAACCCGGCAAGTATCGAAGCGGTCACCCGACGATTGGCGAAAATCCTGCAACTGCCCCTCGACCTCGATTCGCTGCGAACGGCGAGTACCGAATGGGAAATGCAGGTCTCCAGCGCGTTGGAAGAGGATGAAAACCTCGCCGAGAAAGTCCGCGAACTTGAAGAGAACTATGACAACGAACTGTTGGAACTCGACGCTGACGAACGATAATTCTATCAATCGAGAATCTATTCTCGTCGCTGAATAACTTCCCCGTGCAGCCGGCAGTCGATCGATTCGCCAGACTCACCCCGAAGTTGGACGAATTACTTCGGGGGACATCTCTTCCCCGGTCGATAACACCATCGCCTGCCTGAATTCTCGAACGGCGTCGGAACAAACCGTCGCACGCCGGTCGTTTCCCCGACAAGCGACTCCGCGGACGGCCACGATATCGACATCGACTCCGGCAAGCTGCGGCAAGTCCCCCATTCGTAGACCGCCGGCAATCGCAGCAAACAACGATTTGTGGTGAATCAAGTCCACGAGTCGCGAAAGCTGATCGGTCGAAAACCACTGCAACAGGCCAAGGTCGTCCTTTACAAACGTGTCGAACAATACGCCGGCACAATTCGCGTCCCCAGCCGCTTGAATCACCGCTTCGGGAGCGGGTGCATCGGCTCGCTGCCAATCGGCATACGCAACAGCGACCCAATGCAACTTACCGCGCGAGGCTGCATCGATGTGAGTACGCCATTCACTCCATTGATTTTTCCAATTCGGAATTGATCCGCATCCGGCGAGGCCCAGTTTGCAGTAGGCAATTCCCAACGGCAATGACGGCAACTGGTCGGCATTCCTCCAGTCCCTCAGTTCGCCGAGCGCAACACTGACAGGAACCAATGGGGAATAACGGCCGACGACATCGGCAATGGAGTCCAAATCGGCCATGCCCAGCGAACCGCGATGCGGCTCTTTGATGTCGAGAATTTCGCATCCGCCTGCAATGGCAGACTTTGCTTCCTCGGCATTTCTCACGCTGACAAGAAGGTGCATGAATGCAACGGGGCCTTCCGACTCGATCTGTGACTGTTTAACGTCACGCACGGTAATATTAATTCGCTGCGTGCCTCAATGCCTTGCCGGCTAATGCGCCAGTCGGCATTCCACGAAAGACGGCAGGGTGACCGTTGACAAACACGTATCGCGTGCCACGTGAGTATTGATGCGGCGCATCGAATGTCGCCGTATCAATGTATTGCCTGGGATCGAGCACGACGACATCGGCAAATTTGCCAACTTTTAAGTAACCACGGTCTTTCATTCCGAGGATATCGGCCGGCAAGCCGCTCGCACTGCGAACGGCCTGCTCGATCGAAATCACGTTTTCGTGCAGTGCGTAGTGACCGATCTTGCGAGCAAAAGTCCCATAACTTCGGGGATGTGGCCGATCGGGACCCGGAACGTAAGCTCTCCCATCGGAGGCCGTTGCCACCCAAGGGACGGCCATAATATGCCGTACGTCTCCTTCACTCATACTAAAATTCACGATCTGTGCGCCACCGTTTCGACAAATCTCAATGGCGATGTCAATCGGATCCTTTTCCTCTGCCGCTGAGATCTGTGCCAGGTTCTTGCCAACCCATTCCTGACGCGGAGTGTAGCGAGCAATTCGAATCGATTCGCCGCCGTTTCGGCGGCGCAGGTTTTCCATCATTCGCTCTCGAATTTGCTTTCCTTGATCGGGATCGTCGATGCGGGCTAATAGTTCTTTCCGCCCTCCGGCTCTCGCTGTCGCCGGGATAAGGATCGCATCTAAAGATGTGCTCGAGGCGATGTATGGGTACTGGTCGGCAGTCGCGATTCGTCCCTTGTCGCGTTCCTTCTGAATCATGCGTGCCGCTTCGCGGACCAAACCCCATGCATCGCGCCCGCTCGATTTGAAATGGGAAATATGGACCGGAAGCTCTGCACCGCGACCAATTTCCAGCGCCTCATTAACCGAGGCAAGCAGTTGCGTCCCTTCACCTCGAATATGACTGACGTAAATTCCGTCGCCTTCGGCTATGACCGTCGCGATGGCTGTGATCTCGTCCGTTTTCGCGTAAGAACTTGGCACGTAGATCAATCCAGTCGACATACCCCAGGCACCATCCTTCATCGCCTTGGCGGCCAATTCTTGCATTTGGTGCAGCTCGTCGTCAGTCGGATCGCGATCGGCTGTTCCCATGACCTGACTTCGCAACGAACCTTGTGGCAAGAGATGCGCGACATTCGTCCCCGTGCCCGCCGCATCGATCTCCTCATAATAGTTGGCGACGTCGACCGGCCCGCTCCCGCAGTTTCCGGTGACAACCGTCGTGCTCCCCTGAATGACGTAGTTAATGTTCGCCCTTGTGGGGGCACTCACCATTTGGCGATCGCTGTGGTTGTGCAGGTCGATGAACCCCGGAGTGATCACCAAACCCGTACAGTCGATCTCGAGATCAGCACTCTTTAAGGAAAACTCGCCGATTGCCACAATCTTGTCACCAGCAATGGCAAGATCCGCAATAAAGGGTGCGCTGCCGGTACCGTCGACAATCGTGCCATTCTTCAGTAGTACGTCCGCGTCGACCACTTCCTGACCAACACATTCCCCCATGGCGAGAAGACAGAACGCCGTCAAACAGGCGGAAAAGAGGGGTGTTCTCATGCGGTGCTCCTTTGATGCGGCAAAGTGTCCAGTCCGGCGTCATCGACCACGAAGAATTCCTGGGGACCTCATTCGCCGATTGTATCGCTGAATTCAGACGGAGGCCAACTTCGCGTCGAGGAAGCAACTCGTCGAGCTTTGCGGAAATCAGCATTTCGGCAGACAATTCGCGGTTTCATCGGCAATTCGACGCCCGTCGCCCCGAAATACAGGATTCCCGCAACTGATCGGCCGACATCAAACAGACCGCACAGGCCCATTTTGGTGAGGCCCAACTCTTGGCCTTGTGTTAAGAATTGTCTTTTTCATGGCGATCGGCGTATCATTCGAGCCGCTCCGTCGCGGTTGCCAGGAACGGTAGTCAGATGTCATAATGCACCATCGCCAAAAGAAGTGGACAGCCGTCAAGACGTTGATTGGCTTGCCTTCTGCGGCAGAAACGTCCATTTACGACCGGTTGGATATTGGACGAGACGCGGAAGCCCTTTATCCGCGGCTTGGACTGGTGATTGCGGCTAGAACGAAGCGGCCGCAGCCGGTTCTCTCTTTCTCCCAATGCATTAACACGGTAAACTTCCGCCTTCCCAAACGGGGCAAAACAGCTTGTTTGCCGGGTGTTGTGAAATTAGCCCGACCCGTTGAATTGAGCCCCAGACAGACCTTCCTACCAACCTCATAACGCGACACGCCCAACGGACTTAACCGACCTGCCATGCAACGCGAAGATATTCGAAACGTGGCGATCATCGCCCACGTTGATCATGGAAAAACCACCCTCGTCGATTCGATTTTGCGACAAAGCGGACAATTCCGTGAATCGCAGTTGGCCGACGACTGCATCCTCGACTCCAACGACTTGGAGCGTGAGCGGGGAATTACGATCCTCTCCAAAAACATCGCTCTGACTCACCAAGGCGTGAAGATCAACATCATCGATACGCCGGGCCACGCCGATTTCGGTGGTGAGGTCGAGCGAGTGTTGCAGATGGCCGACGGGGCGCTCGTACTGGTCGATGCGTTCGAAGGACCGCGTCCGCAAACTCGATTTGTATTGCAAAAGGCATTGCAAACCGGTCTGAAACCCCTGGTCGTCGTCAATAAAATTGACCGCAGCGACTGCCGGCCCGATGACGTGCTTACAGAAATGTTCGACCTGTTTGTCGAACTGGGAGCCGATGACGCGACCTTGGACTTCCCCTACGTTTATGCCAGCGGACGTGAAGGATACGCGACTCACGATCTCACTCGCACAGACAAGGGAATCCGCCCATTGCTCGATATGATTATCGAACATGTGCCCGGTCCGCATGTTGATCCGGATGGTCCATTGCAAATGATGGTCACCACGCTGGACTGGTCGGAGTACGTCGGACGTGTGGCAACGGGACGGATCATAAGCGGTACTGTCTCAAAAGGACAAAAAGTCGCGCTTATCAAAAACAGCGGCGAACAAGTCGTCAGTGAAGTCGATTCGGTCGAACTGTTCGACAAGCTCGGGCGAATGCCAACCGAAAAGGCGCACGCGGGCGATATCGTGGCGCTTGTTGGCCTGGAAGATCCCGAAATCGGCGATACGGTCGCTTGTCCCGTCAATCCCATCTCACTGGAGCGGATCAGCGTCGATGAGCCAACTTTGTCGATGTTGTTCACGACCAATACGTCACCCTTGGCCGGTCAGGACGGCAAATACGTGACCAGTCGTCATCTGCGATCGCGATTGCTTCGCGAATTGGAATCGAACGTGGCGCTACGCGTCGAGGAAACCGAAGTCAAAGATTCCTTTGCCGTATCGGGACGGGGCATTTTGCACCTGTCTATTCTGATCGAACAAATGCGCCGGGAAGGGTATGAACTGTCTGTCGGGAAACCACAGGTGATCCGTAGAGAAATCGACGGGAAGTTGCATGAACCGTTCGAGATTCTTGTCATCGATGTTCCTTCCAATGATGTCGGTTCCGTAATGGAGCTCGTTTGTGCCAGGCGAGGGCAAATCGTCGAAATGACTGCCGGCGAATCAGGATTCAGCCATTTGGAATTCACTATTCCCGCGCGTGGGTTGATCGGTCTCCGCACACGTCTGCTTAACGCCACAAAGGGTGAGGCAGTCATTCATCACCGCTTCGACACCTATAAACCCTGCGAAGGAGAAGTTCCACGTCGACCGAACGGCGTGCTGGTCTCCCAAGTCCAGGGACAAGCGGTCGGTTATGCGTTGTGGAAACTGCAGGAACGATCGGAACTGTTCGTCGGTCCGGGAGCCGATGTCTATGAAGGAATGATCGTTGGTGAGAACTCGCGCGACAACGACCTGGTCGTCAATCCGATCCGCGAAAAGAAGCTGACCAACGTCCGTGCGTCGGGCGCCGATGACAACATTCTGCTGAAGCCACCTCGGGAAATGAGCCTGGAAGCCGCACTCGAGTACATTGAAGAAGACGAGTACGTCGAAATTACACCGAGAATCGTGCGGCTGCGAAAGATTCTCCTCAACGAGAACGCCCGCAAGCGTGCCCGCTCGCGAAAGCCAAACTAACCGGCGATCAACACCTGTTAGCTATTTCCGCTTCACAGAGCAGGTACGGCATTCTTCGCTACGAGCGATCCGACTCTTGTCGCTGCCAACCAGGGGGCGAATCGTTTCGTTCGAGTTTTCTCGACCTCCCGGTTCGGCCCGCTTCTCGACACTCTCCGACTCGTCGTCGCTGATGGACAAAACGCGAAACACGCATCGGCTTTCGCCAACCATTTCGATGCAAGGTTCGATGGCGTACAATGACCGTGAGACCATGAAGATTTTGATTACCAACGACGATGGAATTGCGGCCCCAGGTTTGGCTGCATTGGAGCAGGTCGCGCTCGAACTCGGTTCGGTCCATGTTGTCGCACCGAGTGGGCCGCTTTCGGGATGTGGCCACCGGGTGAGTACCGACGCGCCGCTTCGGGCGGAAACGTTGGCCGAAAACCGACACGCGCTGCATGGAACCCCTGCTGATTGCACGCGCGTCGGGCTAGTTCATTTGGCACCTGACGTGGATTGGGTCTTTTCCGGCATTAATTGCGGCGGAAACTTGGGCGTTGACGTGTTCATGTCTGGCACGGTCGCCGCAGCACGGGAGGCAGCTTGGATGGGCCGACCGGCCATTGCGTTTTCGCAATTCCGACGAAATCGGGCCGCCATCGAATGGACTGCATCCGCCGGGTTGGCTTTAAGAGTGGCGCAGGAATTGATGTCTCAGCAGTTACAACCTGGGGAGTATTGGAATGTCAACTTTCCCGATAACGAGGATATCAGTCCCAGTCCGCAAATCGTGTTCTGCAATTTAGAGGAGCATGCCTTGCCTGTAAATTTCGAACGAATTGATGGGCACTATCACTATCGGGGGGCCTATGCAGACCGCAAACGTACGCCTGGCTCCGATGTCGACATTTGCTTCTCCGGGAACATTGCTGTCACGAAAATCCGGCCGCATCACCGGTAATGCTGCCCTGTGGTTACGCGAACCAGGCTGGCTGCTTTCTACTTCGTGCTCTGTTGGAAAGACTCCTCAAGGCTTACAATCTAGAGCGGTTTGCTTTCTCTCGTGGGCGTTTCTGGCTCGTGGGAGCAGGCAATCAGAGAACAATTCGCGATGGTCTCGGCCACAAGTCAGTGTCATACGCTGTAGAATAATTCGTATTCCGATCGCGACTCCGCACAGTTGCAGCCGCGATGTGTCGAAGAAGCGAGAAACATCCTGGGAACAGCGGCAATGAGTAACGACGAACAAGAGGAACAACCGAATCCCAACGACTATCTGTCAATGGGTCTCGTGGTGGTGTTCTTTATTATCGTCCTCTTCGCGGGCTACTCGATTATTGACTATCTTAATGGGCTGTTGGATCGCTAAGTTCGGTTAAACGCCATTCTGTGATCGCCCAATCTTTTCCATCAAGTGCAGCACTCCACGTCGCACTATTCACGGCCCGCCGAATGTCTGAATGCGAATTAAACAATTGGGAAAACGAACCGGAATCGCAAACCATCGAGCGGGAATGGTTAATCGGCGACCAGACCTTCCCTTTGGGAAAATCTCCCTGGATCATGGGGATCGTCAACGTCACGCCGGATAGCTTTTCGGATGGAAATCAGTTCCTCGATCCTCAAGCGGCTGTTTCGCATGCCCTCAAGCTGCTTGATGACGGAGCCGACATTCTCGACATTGGTGGGGAGTCCAGCCGACCTGGCGCAGCACCAGTCGATACGGCTGAAGAACTACGGCGTGTTCTTCCGGTCATCGAACGCATTCGCCTGCACACAGATGCGCTCATCTCCATCGATACGACTAAGGCAGAAGTGGCCCGACAAGCGTTAGACGCCGGTGCGAGCATCGTAAACGACATTTCGGGTTTACGCCACGATCCGCAAATGCCGGTCGTTTGTGCTGACCGACAGGCTGCCGTCATTTGCATGCATATGCAGGGCACGCCCCAATCGATGCAGGACGATCCGCGATATGACAATGTGGTAGAAGAGATTTATCGCTACCTGGAATGCCGAACTGCGGAACTCGAACAGCAGGGGATTGCTCGCAATCGAATTGTCGTCGACCCCGGCATCGGCTTTGGAAAAACCGCCGATCATAACTTAACCATCCTGGCCAACATCGGCCGATTCCGAGGTTTCGGGCGGCCCGTCCTGGTTGGTCACTCTCGAAAGCGATTCTTGTCCAAGGTGCTTGGACGTAAAGTCGAAGAACGCCTCGCCGGAACCGTTGGAATTGCCATTGCACTCGCTGCTCAATCGACCGACATCATTCGCGTGCATGACGTTCAAGCGACACGCGACGCGATCGTGGCTTGGGCATCGGTCGCCAAGCCGGCAACCTGAAAGAATCACTACTCCCCGCGCGGGGGACGCATCATGAGCGCGTCGGTTGCTTCTTCGGGAGATTTGCCTTCAAACAGCACGCGAAACACTTCGCCGGTAATGGGCATTTCGATTTCACGTTCGTCGGCAAACTCATAAACACTCCGCGTGGTGGTGACGCCTTCCGCCACCGAATCCATACTACTTAGGATATCGTCGAGTTTTTCTCCCTTGCCCAATCGTTCACCGACTTTGCGATTGCGACCATAAGGGCTGACGCACGTTGTAATCAGGTCTCCCATACCGGCCAAACCAGCAAACGTCGTCGCTTCAGCGCCAAGGGAGGTTCCAAACCTCGTCATTTCGACTAACCCGCGGGTCAGCAAGGCCGACTTGGCATTATCACCGTACCCCAGCCCGTCGCAGATTCCGGCTGCGATGGCGATAATATTCTTGAGGGCCGCCGCCATTTCGACACCCACCAGGTCGTGATTGGTGTACACCCGAAATCGGTCGGTGTTAAACATTTTTTGGACACGCTTGGCGAGTGCCACGTCTCCGCTGGCTGCTACGACACTGGCCGGCAAGCGACGCGCGATTTCCTCAGCGTGACTCGGGCCGCCCAATGCCACAACAGTTCGGCTTCCCAGAATATCACCGATAATCTCGCTGGGCCGCATGAACGTTTCGTTTTCAATCCCTTTAATCACGCTGACGACAGGACGATCCGCATCCAGGACATCGGCCACCTGAGTCAACGCGCTGCGAAGAAATGCGGTCGGAATGGCAGCCACCAAGAACTCTGCACCGTCGATTGCTTCTTGAATATCGGAAACGATCTCGATTGAGTCGGGAATCTTGACACCAGGCAACAGACGGCGATTCTCTCGTTGTTCGGAAATTTCCTGTGCATACGCAGGATTGCGCGTCCACATCGAAACAGCCTGATCAGGATGATCATCCAGCAAAACCGAACAAGCCGTTGCCATGGCTCCACTGCCAAGAACGGTGATCTTAGTAGCCATACGTTACCGATTTAGGGAGTGTTGCAGGAAAAGAAAACCGTTGGGATTATCACCCCAGCCCGATGAACATGTCGTGCAATTGTCACAAGTAGGATTATTCGTCATCCGCGAGTTCTATCAACGACAAATTCGCAATGACTCGAGGAACCCCAACAACCGTGTTACCCGTGTTGATGATTATTGTCCTTCGAACATTGACTAATTGGATTGATTCTTTTGGACACGGCTTCGACATGCAACCCGAAGCCAAGATTCGGTCGTGCCGGTTGTTCCCAACATTGCAATTGTGTAATTCGACGTTAACCAATTCCGATGCGAATCCTCAACGCATCGAAAAATGTCATTTGCTTCTGCATTTCTCTGACATAGGTTTTGCTCTGAAGCATCCACATTCGGGAGTATGATAATGGAACAAGTCATCGAGCAGAAGCCAACCGCATTCGTCGATCGTCGGCAAACCGGATCGAGCGGACGATCCAGTGGGCCGGAACGGCGCCAATTTCAGGATTCCCGTGACTTGGAGCGTCCCGACGTTGTCGAATTAGCCGAAGCGATCGATCAATACAAATTGCGACATCGCCGACGTTTTATCACATTCGAAGAATTGTACGAAGTGATTTCCGACCTCGGCTACCACAAATAATCGCAGCTTCTCCCGATTCTCGCATCATTTGCACGCAACCGCTATCGTTGCGCATTTCGAAGTTTTGCAACACCGGGGATGTTGACCTCTCGCTTGGGCCAATCGGGCCCAGCACGCCTGGCCGATGCGGCTACGATTTTGGCTCTAATTCGAAATCGAGCAAGCCAACTCTCGTAAGGCCGCGTCGAGGACCGGCTGCGGACAAGACCACACGAGAAAAAACATCGCTTCGCGTATCGCGCGTCCCGCCGGATGGCCGTCGACAAATCCCGCTCCCTTCGAAGCCGCCAAATATGCTTGGGACGCCCGTAGTACTAGCGAATTCGCGCGTTGCCTGATGTCCTCGGCAGTGGCTGATTGTTGCGTCGTTTCGGATTCTGCGCCTGAAGAAATCCCTAAATCGTCGACGAGCAGCTGCAAGTCGTCGGCCAACGAGTCATGGAATTCGACAAGGTCGGGCCGGCGCCCCGACTCTTCCTTGATGCGGTCGATGCAGCGAGACGCAGCACCAATTGCCAGTGCAGAAGTGGTCAGCGAACCGGCACCACCCCCCTGGCCTTGCTTCATGACATTCTCGATTGGACCGGCAATGAGCATGCGGTGGTCCAATTCGACGTTGTCTAAGTGCACAGCACCAGTCTGAGAAGCATTCAATGCCAACATTTTCGCCGGCTCTGCGACTGATAGGCCCGTCACTTTCGTGGGCACGGCTACCAAGACCTGTTTGGAATCTTCGCAAGTTCCGCCGGTGACGATGTAGTCAGCGTACTTGGCGCCGGTCACCCAGGGGACTTCGCCATCGAGAACAATGCGGCCATTGGAATGACTCGCTTGAACCGCTGGTTTGCGAATATGTTGCCGCGATGTTGTCAAATGAGAAATACCAACTGTTGCAAAGATCTCCCCCCGCGCAAGTGGGGGAAGCAACTCGGCCTTCAATTCTGAATTCGTTGCGCCGGCAATTCTCTGACATGCACCATTCCGCTGTGTCAGGACGAATGTGGTCACCAGACAAGCACTTGCCAAGCGCTGATACCCGCGCATCAGCTCTGCATCGGACACCCCAAAACCGCCCCACTCCGGAGGAATCACCCAACCCAGCACGCCGGCATCACCCAGTTCCTGAAGTTGTTTGTCCGGCCACTCTTGGTTTTGCTCAAGACTGGCGCTCAACTGTTCGAGTGACTCTAGCGCTTGTTCAAATCGAGTATTTTTTAGCATGTCCATCGAATCTCAAATCAGATAGTCAATCACGATGCGAAACCGGTCGTCCACAAAAAGTCAATCGTGTCTCCAGAACCAACTTCGATTCTATTTCCCAGATGAAACGGACTCAACCACGGCGAACTACGCTGACTTGTAGCCGCGACATTTTTGTTTTGTTCTACGATAGCTGGCTCCCACGAGCCAGAAACGACCGCAAGAAAGAATAGACCGCTCTAGGATCATTGAGGCTGTGATGCACGGAGATTTCACTGAACTCGCTCCGAGACCAGGTTTGCTTGTTCTGATACCCACCGCTCCGGGACGTGCGAGACAAATCACCGGGTTACAAACCGCTTCTGGCGGAAAGGCGCCTGGGCATCAACCGCGGGTTGCTAAGTTTCATGCTATAGCGTCTCGAGATAACCCCGCATCTCGGCGCCTGCATGCGCATCACCGACTTGATCGGCAACGGCGATTCCCTCTGAGATGACATGCCGAGCTTGTTCGAGGTCGCCTTCGTTGACCAAGTACTGTCCCATCTGAAAATAGGCAGCCACGTAATGGGGATCTCGCTCGATGACCTGTTTTAAGCGAGTGATGGCTTCAGCGACATTGCCCTCTGAACCGTAGGCCATTGCCAACGCGTAGTGTAGAAAAATGTCGTCAGGGTCGTCCTGTATCAGTTGTTCCAATTGTTCTCGTCGTGGCATGTACGTCGACCTTACCGATTATACCGATGCGATCAATTAGGTTCTCCAAACCGCGGAGACATTAACGAATTGTCCGTAATGCCGAACGCCTTCGCAATTCGTTCTCAAGATAAGTTGAAATCAGTCCAGGCCTTCCCAGCAAGATCGCGGATGCATCCCCCACTTTTTTGCTGTTTCACTGCGGATTTCCGACGCAAAACCCTCGCAACCGGAAGGCTTTACCATCAACTCGATGTGAAACTCGAACGCTTGTCGTTTCGATGCTTATCCACACCCGGCTTCTACAGGCGAGTTCTTGAAATCAGCTGGCTCCCACTGTTTGCCCGGTGAACCGCCGTTACAGCCGTCAGAATCGTAACTCGCGTCCAGCTAGGCAATTTATGCGTCATCCGATGCGCGATTTCAAGGGTCGCCTCGGGGATTGCCGATCCTGGCCACTACGGTGCAAAGAAGGAGCGCACTTTGAACGGCACGGACATCCTGCCTTTGACGAATCCGGAGCTTTGAGCACCCACCAGGAATAGATCCCGCAAATGACGAAACGTCTCCTTGAAATCGGGCTGTGTGTCGCCGTACTGACCTCGCTGGCACCGTCAGCCTGGGCTGCATCCGCTCGCCGAGAAACGCCCGCAGTACTCGCTATTCAACGTGTCAAACCATCTGTGGTGAATATCCACACCCAGAAATTGGCCGATCCCGAGGACTCGATTTTTTCGACCGGCCGCGGCCGCATGATTAATGGAATGGGCACCGGCATCGTTATCGACGAGCGCGGGTACATTATTACGAACTACCACGTTGTGCTCGACGTCAAGCCTGGCGACCTCCATGTCACACTGTCGGATGGCAGTACCTACAACGCCGAAACAGTTTCCTACGACCCTGAGAATGACCTGGCAGTCATCAAGATTAATCCAGCGAAGCCGCTCGCCTTGATGCCTTTGGGGACCTCCTCGGACTTGATGCTTGCGGAAACCGTCATCGCCATCGGAAATGCCTTTGGCTACGAAGACAGCGTGACCTTGGGAATCGTGAGTTCTCTTTCCCGGGATGTCGAAGTTAACGAAAAACAATCCTACAAAAACCTGATCCAGACCGATGCCAGCATCAACCCTGGCAACAGCGGTGGTCCTCTGGTCAATCTCGACGGCGAAGTCGTTGGAATCAATGTGGCCATCCGAGCCGGAGCACAAAGGATCGGATTTGCAATTCCCATCGACGATGCCCGGGAGATCATTGCCCGGCTGCTAAGCGTTGAACAACTTAGCAATACCTATCATGGCCTTTTGACGCGAGATCTGAAACAAGGCGCCCGTCGCGAACTCGTCGTCACCAAGGCAGCGACCAATAGCCCTGCCGAAAAAGCTGGATTCCAAAAGGACGATGTCATCGTCAAAGTGGGAAATACGCAAGTCGTCGACGGAGCCGATTTTGAACGGTCGCTGCTGGAGCTTCACGCCGGCGACATGCTCGACGTTGTGGTTCGCCGCAACGCATCGGAACAACCCCTGAAGCTGACTCTCGGAGATTTTCGCCATCCATCACCCCAAATCGTTCGCGCAAACAATAGCAATGCACGCAAAGTCGAATCTGCGGACGATAAATCGTGGAAAATTCTCGGCCTACGACTGGGTGCCCTGGACAGCACGCAAGTTTCGCTCGTTGCCCCGCGTTACAGCGGCGGAATGCGAGTCCTGGATGTCCGACCGGATAGCCCCGCCGATCGCGATGGCATCAAAACCGGAGACATTCTGGTTGGTCTCCACATTTGGGAAATGACCTGCGATGAAGACCTTGATTTCTTGGTCAACCATCCGAAGTTGCAGTCGTTCAACCCATTGAAGTTCTATATCCTTCGAGGCGGCGAAACGCTGTACAATCACCTTCACCTGGCAAACGCGAACCGTTAGAGTAAACCCCGGTAGCACGATTAATCGGCGTCGGTACTTCCGGCGTCATTCTCCGGGGTAAAATCGCGACTGTGACAGAAGCCGAAGGTGAATTCGAGCTGATCAACCGGTTTCGGCAATTGGCACGTCACCATCCGCAGGTGGTCCTGGGTATCGGCGATGATGCCGCCGCGGTGGCCTTTTCTCGGCCGCACGATGTGTTGGTCGCCGTCGATACGCTCTGCGAAGACGTCCATTTTCGACTTTCCGAAACGACTCCCCGCCTTGTTGGGCGCAAGGCCTTGGGAGTCAATCTGAGTGATCTGGCAGCCATGGCCGGTCTCCCCAAAGCGGCCTTGGTGTCGTTGATTCTTCCGCACGATCGATCTCCGGACCTGGCGATCGAATTATTCGAAGGCCTCAACGGCCTCGCAGAGGAATTCGACGTCGCCGTTATCGGGGGGGACACAAACTCGTGGAATGGTCCTCTCGTTATTTCGGTCACGGTCATGGGCGAAGCAACCGGTCGCGGGCCTGTACTGCGCAGCGGCGCAGTACCGGGCGATTTGATCATGCTAACGGGAAACGTCGGTGGCAGTTCGTCTGGTCGCCATTTGGAGTTTACTCCACGCGTCCGTGAAGCTTTGGTTTTGCAGGAGCGGGTCGAACTGCATTCCATGATCGATATCAGCGACGGACTTGCCGCCGATTTGCATCACATCTTGGATGAAAGTGGTGTCGGCGCGATTCTCAGCGAGGCGAACATCCCCTACAGTCGCGAGGTCCTTGCGATCGAAGATCGGGAACGCCGGCTCAAGCACGCGTTTGGCGATGGAGAAGATTTCGAACTACTGTTCACCGTTGACGCCGCGGACGCGGAAGCGTTGCTGGAGCAGTCTCTTTTCGAAGCGAAATTGACCCGGATCGGCGAGATCACAAAGGAAACGGGATGCCGGATCAAACGTGATGACGGTACAATCGAAACTGTCGCGTCCCTGGGGTGGGTCCACCAATAATCTGCAAGTTGGCCCCATCAGAAAATTGAGCGATCCGCTGTGAGTCAACGGCATGAATCCATCCTCAGGACACGCTGAATCGGGCAACGTTCGCCGCGACACCTTGGTCTTGCGAGTCATCCGCGTCGCTCTCTATTTGACGACGTTGGCCGGAATTCTGCTCGTCTTTGGCTGGTGTTACACCGCTGATCAAACGGTAAAACTCGTCAATCAGGGTTTCGGAAGTGCCACGATCGTTCGCCGTGCCCCCGATTGGGTCTATAAGCAACTGGGACTGCAGTACCTGGCCCTATCGGACAGCGTTGCCAAAGCTTCGATTCTGATCAGCGATGACACACTCAATGAAAACCGTCTGTTTGATTTGGCGGCTCGCGCAGAAACAGCTGTCGTCGATATTGAGTGTCGCTCGCTACATGTCCTGAATTGGATTGCCGAAACGGATAGTGTCGAAGCCGTCCATATCTTCGAAAATCAGGAAACATGGGAAGCGATTAAAGAGTGGTCACATGTTCGTTCTCTCAGAATCTATGTGCCGCTGGAAGACGCTTCGTTGTGTCAGACGATCTCAATACTTGATCAATTAACCGACCTCGAACTGCAAGGGCGGAAAATTGACAATGCTTGTCTTAAAGAAATCGTCCAGAGTTCCTCGCTACGATCGCTGTTGCTCAACGACACGAGAATTACCGATGTAGGAATCTCGGAGCTATGTAAATTGTCGAACCTAGAAACGCTCTCGCTGCAGGGCGCGGCGATCACCGACGAAGCACTGCCCGTATTGGGAAAGCTATCCAGTTTGCAGCACCTCTTTGTCGGCAACACAATGATCTCGCAATCGGCCCTCGAGGAGTTTATCAGGCAGTACCCCGACATCAATGTTGTTCATGGATTTGACGGCGCCGCAAGTGCATTGCGATAGTCTCCCCGGCAAATTTCTTCCACGGGGATCGACTCACGCTGCCGCAAGAAGCCGTGGAGAGTGTCCAAATTAGGATTAGCGATAATCGACTTGTTTTGAGCGCCATTCACCATGCGCCAGTCGCTACCGTAATACGAGGGCGGTTTACCTTGTCTCGTGGACGTATTTGGCTCGTGGCAGGCAGCTATCATCGAACAAAGCGCGATTGTCGAGGCCACAAGTCAGCGCAATGTGCTGTAGACAGGGTCTAGTCGATGCTGCCGATTATTGCTCAAGCATGAGTCGCGCGATCGCTTGAGAATTCTGGTCGTCATGGGTCGCCAGGACGCGAGCAACATTCTGGCGGCGCTGGAGTGAGTGGTTTTGACTCAGTTTCCACTTGCCCTCGATGCGATCAATGTCGATTTCGAATCCGATAATCCCTGAGAGCAACTGTTCGACCATGTTTGCTTCCTCGTCCAGGTTCCAGGAATCCGGCAATGGCTGCTCATAAATCGCGACGAACTTTCGCAACATTTCCAGCAACCTTGTCCTGTCTTCCGTAATCCTGATTCGACCGGAAACGTGAACCGCCACATAATTCCACGTGGGCACAACATGCGGTTCTCCGTACCATCGCGGCGAGATGTAGGCATGAGGCCCCTGAAAGACTGCCAGAACTTGCGTTCCGTCGGCATCTTTCCACTGAGAATTTGCACGTGCAAAATGCCCTACCAATACCCCATTTTTTCCGCGACTGCTTTCAAACAAAAGGGGCAAATGACTGGCGCACAGTTCGGAATCTTTCCGCGAAACCAAAGTCGCAAAACTATTCTCTTCCAAGAACTCCGATAAAGATCGTAAGTCATCCACAGCAAATGGCTCGGGGACATACATCAGGTCGGCCTCGTGGTACGATTTGATACAACATGCATCCGCACAAACAGCAACGTGGCATGTCTCGTTCGAAATTTCAACAACGTTAGCCGTGACACATCTCGACGAGATGCGGTTCGTCCCAACGAACGAACGCCGCCCAAAGTTTTGCCAGCGTTCCACGTGATCGGCGGTGAACTCGCTAACAACGAGTCAGCAATCACCGATCGGTATCCAAACGATTCACATCACCAAAGAGTCCGACGGACATTTTGAAAAGTCGCGATTGGGTTTTCCGAGTCGTGCAGAACCTAACAATTGCCTGTTCCAAGCAACAGATCACAAAGAATTGATCCTTCCAACGGATCGGAATCTGCAAGTCTGTCGGGCCACGTGGCTGATCAACGACTCTTGATATCAACACATCTATAGCGGTTAAAGCGATTGCAACGACCACAAGTAGCTGTATCTGGCAAAGCTTGCGTGAAATAACGATTGCTCGGAACCAACATCCGAGTCTGTGACCGCTTTTGACAGATTCGACATATTTTACTCAAGATCGCTGAGTTCCGTGTCCTATGTTTGAGCATTCATCGGAATAACCGAACCCGGATCTATTTATTCAGGTGATGAGGATGCACTCCCCTTTGCAAAGCCTCTTTGGCCACATGCATAATGTAGATGGTAAAGATCACAACGGCTTGGAAAGCGGTTCTGTTTCGCTTCATTTTGCCAGATAGACTTCGACTGTGCTTACTTCAATGAGGAGGCAATCTGATGAGATTTTTGTTAGCCGGAGCGATTGCTGTTCTGGCGGCTGGACTACAACAAACTGCTGAGGCGGGCTGCTACTGCGGCGTCAGCAGCTATTCCTGCTGTCCAACTACGGCCTGTCAGCCGACGTGCTGCTACACGGCGTGCAAAGTGGAAAGGCAAACTTGCTATCGCACCGTGTACGAAACTGTTTATGAACCGCAGCAATACACCTGCGAAAAAACGGTTTACGAGACCGCCTACGAAGATCAGGAAGTCACGTGCTACCGCACAGTGCAGGAAACTCACTATCGCGAGCAATGCTACACCGTTTCACGTCCTGTGACCGAAACAAGCTACCGCGAGCAGACCTACACGGTACAACGACCGGTTTGGGAAACGAGCTACCGTGATTGCTCGTATACCGTCCGCCGTCCGGTTTGGGAAACCTGCGAACGAGAGTGTCGACGCACGGTTTGCCGTCCTGTTTGGGAAACCACCGAGCGGGAATGCACACGAACGGTGATGCGGCAAGTCGTCGAGACCGTCAATCGAGAACGCTGCTACACCGTTATGCGTCCAGTCACGACTTACCGCACAGTGCGGCAAGACTGCGGTCGCTGGGTCACGCAACAGGTTCAACGCCAATGCCCGCCGGTTGCTCGGTGGACGACGGACGAATGCTGCCGACCGAGACTGTGCATGGTCCCCGGGCCGACATACACAACTTGTCGGCGCGTCTGGTGCCCGAACATTGTTGAACGTCAGATTCCCTGCACCACGTATCAACCGCAGGTTGTTCGTCAATCCTGCCCTGTTCAGGTTTGTCGAATGGTTCCGGAAACCGTCGTTCACAAGGTTCCTGTCAGAACGTGCCGCTGGATTTCTGAAGAAGTCGTGCAAAAGGTCCCCGTCCGGACCTGCCGATGGATCACCGAAACCGTGCAGAATCAAGTGCCGGTCCGCACCTGTAAAATGGTGTGTGAACAGCGCGTTTGCAAGATTCCAGTGACGACCTGCCGCATGGTTCAAGAAACGAAAACCTGCCGGGTGCCTTACTGTGTTTCCAAACAAGTGCCATACACTGTCACTCGTCGGGTTGCACACTGTGTACCGCGTCAGGTCACCGAAACTCGTACTCGAATGGTTGCCCGTTGTGTACCGAAACAGGTCGCTTACGAAGTCTGCCGCCTGGTTCCGACCACGGTCTGCCCGACACTTCCAGGCTGTTCGTCGTGCGGCACGAGTTCTTCCTGCTCGACCTGCAACTCTGCACCGTCTGCTGAGCAGTACGATGCACAAAAGCCGGTCACACCAGTGCCCGAGAAAGATCCGATGAGTGCACCGTCCGGACCGGACGCGTAATCACCGGTACTACGAATAATGCGGCTACAAGCCGCCGCAAAAAATAAAACGCCGCTCGGACCAGAATTTCGAGCGGCGTTTGTCATTGATATTGGGAATCGTCAGTAGTCTCTGAAAGTGATCACATAGGAATCACGTGGGGCAACTGCCGACTCCAAGTTCTTCTAATACGCGTACACACCAATTCGACGCCCGTAAATGCGCCCAGGAGATCGGTAGGACATGTGTCGAAGGCGACGGGAAGAGTAAGGGTAGAATCCTGAACCATAACCGTAAGAGACACTTATCCCCGGACGGCCATAGTAGTAGGGTCTTCCTGCGAACCCATATCGGCTGCGGAAATAGGAAGATCCGAGATACGGTGAGCCGTAGGGACCGTAATAGCCCAAGCTTGGTGGATACGAGTAGTTCCGTCGTGCATAAATTCGCGACGAGTAGAGGCTGGATCGGCCATACCCGTACGTCCCGTAACCGTAATAAAGCCGGGGGGAGTAATAGTACGAAGGTCCCGCATAGTAATATGCAGTCGGGACGGCGTATCCGACCGGTGCATAACCAATCGAATAACCATAGTTGCAACAACAATGACCGGCTTCCGTGGATTGCGGCGCTACCAAGAAAATCCCGAGAGCTGCCAACGCAGCGAAGATATAAAGTCGCATTTCGTCTCCCCCTGTGCGAGTTGCTCAAATCGGATGCACATCCGGCCGAAATCCAAGCGCCGGCTAATCTCTGCGTTTCATTATATTCCATAGAACCGCTAGGTTGTAACGGTTTCTACGCAATTGCTGCAGATTTTTTCAATTGCACGGATTATACAGCTACGCCATTTACAAATGTCGAGGAGACTGGACCGCGGGTCTTGCGACAATCCACAGGTGCGTCTTCGCAATTGAACTTGTGCTACTTCGTCGATTGACGTGTGCGACTGATCTCCTCGTCAGAGAATAGCCGAACTGTGCCGTACTCGCCGTCGAAACCGGCTCGGCAATTGACCTGACCGGCACGCATTCGCGAAATCGCCTCGGCCAGGATGGCGGAAGAATTGTGCTGAACCTCTTCCAGCGGAACTTCGCTGAGGACGAACAGTTCGGAACCAAGGTCGGTCAATGTTTGTTCGTACTGGCGTTGCACCCGTTTACTTTTGGGCCCGAATCCTTCAATTTCCGAGATCACTTCCTCCAGCGGAACGAGGCTGCGATACGGTGGGTCCATTGGTTGTTGTATCGCTGTTGGCTCATCACGGTCCGCCAGCGCATGGACGCGATGCAGGACTCCCAGCGTCAACGGTTTGCCGCACTCGGGACACTTGCCGTTGTATTCGATTGATTTCTCTGGCGATAAGCAGACGCCGCACTTGCGGTGGCCATCGAGGTGGTACTTTCCCTCTTCGGGAAAAAACTCGACCGTCCCACCATAGCCATCGCCCGTTTCGAGGGCATGACGCATGGCGAAATAGCTCAACTCGGTGTCAAACGTGGATGCTTCCCGACCGATTTTTGGCGGCGAGTGGGCGTCGGAGTTCGAAACCAATGTAAATCGATCGAGCTGCGACAATCGACGATTCATTGCGGGATCGGAAGACAGTCCGGTTTCGACTGCAAAAATCTCAGTCGTCAGATCCTCGTAGCAGTCCTTAATCGCATCAAATCCAGATTTCGACCCAAGTACCGAAAACCAAGGCGTCCAGATGTGTGCCGGAATCAGATAGCATCCGTCGCCAGAGTTCAGCGTGATTTCAAGCAAGTCTCGTGAATCGAGACCGAGAATCGGTCGCCCATCGGAGGCAAGGTTTCCGATTCGCCCCAATGACTCGTTAAAGCGAGCCGCCTTATCAAGGTCTGGCGCATAAATCAGATGGTGGACCTTTCGCGTCGCGTCATCCTTTTTGTAGATCGTCGAGATTTCGACCTCGAGCATGAATCGAACGGGATTCGCCATGGGACCGTCGAGCCATTTGGCGACCTCCTGCTCGATGTCGGGCCGCAACCGAAACAGCCCTGTTTCGGCCGGGACAAGCTTTTCCCGAATTTCGGCGAACCATTTGGGATGAGTGAAGTCTCCCGTTCCTAATACCGTCACGCCCTTTTTCTGCGCCCACAGCGCCATGTGTTCCAGGTCGCAGTTTCGGCTTGTGGCCCGCGAGTACTTGGAATGGATGTGGAGATCCGCGTAAAAGGCCACTACAACACCTCCGTGCATTCCGAGCAACGTTCGTTCACTCGGTTCCCTATCGCCAATGAGAACGAAGATCAACCTACACAGACTCTGAAGGAGTGGATGGCTTCGATGTCCTGGCGATTTGCACGACAAGTGCCAACACCAAAAAGCCTGCCACCATGGCTACGCCGTACCATTTCGTCTTGGACCAAACCGACCAACCGGCCCCATACGAAGAAAGCGCGAACGCGATAAACATTAGCACGTTCCAACGGACTCGACGCCCACCTTGGGGCATGGCGTCGCCGAGAATCTTTTTGTTGTTCATCATCAAGAAAAATGTGCCATAAGCGATCGGCAACAGCATCATGCCGAACACACTCGTCGGAACGGCCAACCAGACGGCCGCGTCGGACCAATAGAACGGCCCCAACACGCCTAAAGCAGGAGCCATCGCACCAATGCGGTGTGCCTTACCTTTTGGTGGCAGACCCAGCATTTCGCACACGGTAAAACCGGAAATCAGCATCAGAATCGTAATCGTCGAAAGTGACATCGCCAGGACGCCGAAACCAAAGATGTAATTGGCGAAGACTCTTCCCGTGAGCGGCTGCAGCGCATCAGCAAGATTCTTCGCATCTCGTTTGACGAGCATGGCAGCCATCTTTTTATCCGCCTCGGGGAGAGCCTGTTTGCGTTGCTCCTTCTCATCGTCGCTGAGCTGATCCCATTCGTCCCCCGCTTCCGCCTTGGCCCGAGTTTCCAACAAGCCATTGAACGGTCCCACCAGGTTGGGAGCCGGTTCGATTTTGGCTCCGCTTGAGTCCACTTCGCCCAATAACCCAGGGGCCGGCTGTGCATGGAACTGCGTCGCAGATGCGATCACGACACATCCGGTTGCAATGACAAACGGGACCGCCATTCCGGTTGCCAAGTCGAAGATCGCCAGTCCACGAAATTCGCGGTCCCATCCTTTTGCCAAGAGGGAGTAAGGCAACAGAAAAGTCATGTTAATTCCCACGGCGGTCGCTGCCGCCGTGATCATCACATCACGCTGCATCGCGACAATCATGTCACTCCAAAACTTTGCGTATTCGCCAGTCGCGGCAAGTGCAGAGTCGAAACCTGCAGCCGGTTCCTTGAGAAGACTCAAGTCTGGAACGAACCCTTTCGCGATGGCCCCCCACGAAAACATCCCGCCGGTATCGGAGGCACTCAACTTAATGACGACACCAAAAAAGGAAACAACGATTGCGCCAACGACAATCCGCAAGACATTCTCATAAATCTTGATGCCTCGACTGCCACTGTCATAGGACAGCGTAATCCCTGCCGTAATGACCAGGATTGCAATGCAGATGATGGCTTTGCCGGTATCATTATCGAGTCCGGGCAGCAGGTTCTGCTGAATGGCCGCCGTTCCCAAACTGAATTGCGGCAGACACCAGACGATGTTGGCCGAGAATGTTGCCAAAGCCCATCCCCAACCGAGAACAGGATTGATGTGCTCGTTAATCGCCCGAAAAGGTCGTTCGCCTGTGGAAAGCGTGACATAGCCGATGGCGCTGAGCATGATCACGCCCATGGCCATCGCCAGCACTTGCAGCCACAGCAAGCTATAACCGCCCAACACACCGAGATACAAACTGCCGGCTAATGAACCGCCACCAAGCGTGATCGCGGCCTGTAACCATCCAGGCCCAGAGAGCTTTGTAAACACGGAGAGCAGCGCAGCATTGCCCTCGGCGCGGGCTTCGACAATCATCTCGCGTTCTCGTTCCGCGAGCGGACGTTCCTCGGTCATTCCGCATTCTCCTCTGCATCGATGTCGGTCGGGATACACTGATTAGACACAGAGAAGCACTGAAGCGAAAGTGTGTGCCGGTCATTCTGCGGCGATCCAGTTGAACTTGGGCAAACAAGATGGCTGACTGCCGAGTTTCGATATGACGAGATCGTGCTTCCCGACGAGCCGGCGACATGAAACAGTTGCGGATTTGCAGTACGATGAATTGACCGTTGGCGAACGAGATTGACGCGTCACCCTGTCGCCACCGCCAAAACGCAACACAGCAATGTGTTCCAGAAAGTAACAACATGCCGAGTTTGTGCAGCATTCGATTCGTATGTTTGACAATACTGCTCACCTGCCAAACAGCCGTTGCCCAAGATCGTTACGACGTTGTGCTCTCAGGAGGCAAAATCGTCGACGGAACGGGTGCCCCCTGGTTCTATGGCGACATCGGAGTTCGAAACGGCCAGATCACCCACATCGGCCGGATTGAAGGCTCGTTAGCGAAGCGCACGATCGACGTCTCCGGTTTGATTGTCTGCCCCGGCTTTATCGACATGATGGGCCAGACAGCAACTCCCATGCTGGAAAAGCCCGAGTCGGCATTCAATCTGCTCACGCAGGGAATTACCACGATCAACACCGGTGAAGGAGGATCGGCGGCGCCCCTCGACGAGGACTCCGCCGGGGATGCGGGCTGGCAAACGATGGGCGAGTATTTTCAGGTGTTGGAACAAACGGGCATTCCGCTCAACGTCGCACAGACGGTCGGGCATACTCAAGTGAGACGAATCGTGCTGGGTGATGTCGACCGGCGTCCAACGCCAGCAGAACTCCAAAAGATGCAAGCGCTTGTTCGCGAGGCGATGGAAGCTGGCGCGATCGGCGTTTCGACCGCTCTTATCTACCCTCCGGCCGTCTATGCAACGACCGAAGAAATCGCTGCCCTGGCAGAAGTCGCAGGCGAACACGGCGGTCGCTATTACACCCACATGCGAAACGAAGGCGACCGATTACTCGAAGCCATTGACGAAGCGCTTCAGATTGGAAGGCTTGCGGATGCGCCCGTACACATTTTCCATTTGAAAGCCGCGGGCCGTCAGAACTGGGGAAAAATGGAACAGGCCTTGGCACGCATTAAAGCCGCGCGGGCGAACGGTCAACAAGTGGCAGCCGACATCTATCCCTATATCAATAACGGATTGGGGATTGCTGCGCTCATTCATCCCCGGCACTTCGCTGAGGGACGGGCTCAATTGCTGCAGCAATTAGACAATCCCGATCTTCGGCGAAAGATTCGCCATGAGATGGAAAACGAAGGTGAGTGGGAAAACTGGTTTCGGCACATCGGCTACGATTGGGGCAACATTGTAATCGGCAGTGTTGCATCGGAGAAATATCGCCCACACCACGGCCGAAGCTTGATCGAAATTGCGAACGCCGTGAACGAAGACCCGTGGACGACATTTTTTGAATTGGTCAAGGCGAAAGCGTTTGCGCTTCCCCAAAGCATGTCCGACGCCAATAAAATCCGCGCCATGCAGGAAGAGTTTGTGTCCTTCTGCACCGACGTCGGACCGGCCGGAGGCGCCTCGAATGCCTCACACCCGCGTGCTTTTGGATCCTTTCCCAGAATGCTGTCGCATTATGTTCGCGATTTAGGGGCGATCAGTCTCGAACGCGCGATCGCACAAGCCAGCGCCGTTGCTGCCAACGAAGTCTTAGCGTATGACCGCGGTCGCCTTGCCGTCGGACTAGCGGCCGACATCGTGGCGTTCGACTACGAAAATCTTGCTGACCATGCCACTCTTGCCAGCCCGCATGAGCCTTCGGCCGGCGTCAAATACGTCCTCGTCAATGGCAAAGTTGTACTCGACAACGGCAAACAAACCTCTGCCAAACCTGGACGGGTCTTGCGCGGGCCGGGCTATCGTACTCCTGAAAAACGGGAGATTCCGACGGTCGGCGCGACTCATGGATCACTGGAGAGTTTCGATCAGTTGATGCTGGATTTTGTAAGAAAGCATAACATCCCAGGGGCCGCCCTCGCGGTCACCAAAGATAGCCGGCTCGTACTGGCCCGGGGTTACGGTCATGCCGACAAGGAGGCTCAACAGCCGGCCACACCGAACAGCTTGTTTCGCATTGCCAGCATTTCTAAGCCGATTACCGCGGTGGCGATTCTCCAACTTGCCGAACAGGGCAAGATGGATTTGGGCGACCCGGCGTTTCCATTCCTCGACGCGAAACCTCTGCTCGAAAAATCGACGAAGCCCGATTCGCGACTTAAAAAAGTCACCATTCGGCAGTTGCTGCAACACACGGGTGGGTGGGACCGTAGCGAGTCGTTTGACCCGATGTTTCGCGCCGTCGACATCGCGGAAGCATTGGGAATCCCCTCTCCCGCCAACGCGAATCATGTGATCCGTTACATGCTGGGCAAGCCGCTCGATTTTGACCCTGGAACGCGATACGCCTATTCCAATTTTGGGTATGCGGTCCTGGGGCGAATTATCGAATCGGTAACCGGTCATTCGTATGAGCACTACGTCCGCGATCATGTCCTGTCGCCGATTGGAATTCACAACATGCAAATTGGCCACACACTGCCTGCCGGGCGTGCGCTGCCAAATGAGGTTAAGTATTACGATGGCCGCACGGGGCCGTCTGTCTTTCATCCGCACGTGGGTGATAACGTGCCGCAGCCCTACGGAGCATGGCATTTGGAGGCGATGGATTCGCACGGCGGGTGGATCGCTTCTTCGGTCGATCTTGCCCGGTTCGCGGCGGCTTTCGATCAGCCGCAGGACTGCCCATTGCTAAGCCGAGAATCAGTTGAGACTATGTTCCGCGCGCCTGTCGACCTTTACAACGACGAAAAAAGACAGCCTGACTATTTCTACGCGTGTGGCTGGATGATACGACCACTGACTGCCAGCGATGCGTTCAACTGTTGGCATACCGGGTCGTTACCCGGAACGGCCACTCTACTCGTTCGGAGGCACGACGGCACCAACTGGGCCGTTCTGTTCAATACACGCAGCGGCCATGGCGTCTCACATTTGGGTCGGGCGGTCGACTCATTGGTCCATCAAGCAGCCGACGCCGTCAGCGAATGGCCCGATTACAATTTATTCGACGAATATCGCAAGAAGACCCACGAATGAACACCAGCCTGCAACCATTGTTGGACAAATTGTTAGCTCGGGAGGACTGCCCGGTATCGGATGCCCAACGCGCCTTTGCGGCGGTATTGGATGGCGAATGCTCGCCGGTCGAGATGGCCGCATTGCTGACCGCTTTGCGCGTCAAAGGCGAATCAGTTGAAGAAATTGCCGGTGCCGCCCAGGCCATGCTGGATCGGGTCACGATCGTACCGACGAACCGAGTCGGCTTGCTAGACACATGCGGGACGGGTGGAGACGGATTGCATACGTTTAACATCAGTACGGCGACTGCGATCGTTGCCGCAGCAGCGGGAATCCCCGTCGCAAAGCATGGTAACCGCAGCGTCTCAAGTACGAGTGGTTCTGCCGACGTTTTGGAGGCCTTGGGCGTCAATGTGCAGCTGACCCCGGAACAAGTTGGACAATGCATCGAGGAGATTGGGATCGGATTCTGCTTTGCTCCTCTCCTGCACGGTGCGATGAAACATGTCATGCCCGTCCGACGGGAGCTTGTTTTTCGAACTATTTTTAATCTGCTCGGCCCGCTCACCAATCCGGCGAATGCCGATTTCCAACTACTTGGTGCCGGCGATCGTCGCACTGCCGGTCGGTTGGCCTCTGCGCTGGCGTTGTTGGAACGGGCGAGCGGTCTCGTTGTGTGTGGCGCCGACCAAATCGATGAAGTTAGCCTTTGGGGTGAGACTGCAGTATTCGAAGTCAAAGAAGGAACTGTTCGGGAATACTCCTGGACGGCCGAATCGTTTGGTCTTCCGGAATGTAGCCCCGACGAACTCCGTGTGCAATCCGCTCAGGAAAGTGCGCAAGTGATACAAGGTATAGCCGATGGCAGCGTCACCGGTCCCAACCGGAACATCGTCGTGGCCAATGCCGCAGCAGCACTTGTCGCGGCCAACAATTGTTCGGACGTTTCATCGGCAGTCGAAGTGGCATCGGCAGCGGTAGACAGCGGGAGAGTCAGACAAGTCCTCGATCGCCTCGTCGAATACACCAATCAATGACCGTCGTCTTCTTCTTCGTCGTCGGAGAATTCAAACAGGTCTTTGAATTGCCGCATCGAAGTGACGTCCGCCTCTAATTGTCGCTGCAGGACGAAGCACTTCTC
>JANQRQ010000339.1 GCA_028284485.1 Planctomycetaceae bacterium
GGATTATCGGGATTGATTGTCGATCGATACGGCGAATGGTTGATCGTGCAATTCACCAGTCAGGCATTGGCGCTAAAAAGGGAATTGCTATGTGAACTCCTCGCCGAGAAACTGCACCCCGCCGGTATTTGGCTAAGAACGGAAAAGGGAATCCGGGAAGCTGAACAACTCGAGATTTCCGATGGACTGATCTCTGGCAAATCGCCACCACGGCCGTTGTTTATCCGTGAGGGAAATGTCCAATATGGCATCGACATCGTCGAAGGTCAGAAGACGGGATTTTTTTTGGACCAGAGAACTAACCGCGAAGCGATCACGAGGCTTACAAACGGCCATCGCGTCTTGGATTTGTTTTGTTACTCCGGAGGGTTTGGACTGCACGCATTGGTCGAAGGCGGGGCAAAAAGAGTCGTCGCGGTTGATGTTTCAAAGTCGGCCATCACGACTGCGGCGGCTAACGCCGAGTTGAATAGCATCGCCGATCGAATTCATTTTGTCCAAGCGGATGCTTTTGATGAACTGAATCGTCTCGAGAGGGCAGGGGAGAGATTCGACACAGTCATCCTCGATCCACCGAAAATGGCACGACATCGGCAGGGCGTCTCGAAAGCACTCGGAGCCTATTTGCGATTGAATGCCGCAGCAATGCGGGTGCTGACCACCGACGGCCTGCTCGTCACGTGTAGTTGCTCGGGCCATGTCGACCGAGATCAATTTCGACAAATGCTGGCACAAGCATCGTTGGACGCAGGTCGACCGGTTCAAATCCTGGAAAGCCGCGGGCAGTCGGCCGACCACCCGGTCTCGGCGCATTGTTTGGAGACCGATTATCTAAAGTGCTTCATTTGCCGCGTTGCATAAATCTGGTCTCGAGAACCGTTGTTTCAACTGGCGAGATTGACAGCTCAACGCCTGCAAACAGCTTCAAAACGATTTCAACGTCTGCATGTCGCCCATGCCCGCTGAAACTGTCAAAAAAGCGAGATTCGGCGAAAACCGAGTGTATGACACAGGTTGGAAATTGAACTATTTCCAGGATTTCTCATTTCGGGAATAATCCACTAGGCCTTGAGGATCGTTATATCAACACATGCAGTACCGTATTCGATGAATCGGTATAGCCTGGTTTGAAGCTGATTGTCACCATCGGGAGATTCGCGTATGAATTCAGCACTGATAACGTTGTTGGCAATTCTTCCAGCGGCCAACCCGGCTGAAGAGCCCATTACGTTTGCCCATCAGGTGCTTAAAGACGAACTGCCGACCGGCTCGCTACTGGTCAGTGAAGGGGACTGCCTGGCCGTTCGAATTTATACCGCGAGCCCGTATACACACGTCGCGGCAGTCATTTCGAAGGATGGCCAGCCGTATGTGTACGACAGCACAAACGGAGCAGGGGTGCGCTGCCAATCGCTTCGCGATTATCTTGAATCGCAGCAGCCCGATGAACTACGCGTCTTCGTTCCGCAGAAGCCTTTGTCTGAAACTCAGCAAGCGTCACTTGAGGAATACTTGGCAAGCCAGGTCGGCAGACCGTACGCCATCAAACATCATTTAACTGGAAAGCGGGTCGAGGGAATCCATTGTTCTGAGTACGTTACGGACGCCCTCATGAGTTGCAAACTGATGCACGCCGAAAACCCACCACGAGTTTCACCAGCAAGTCTGGTCGAAGGAATTCTTCAAACCGAACTCTACCGAGCTACGCTGATCGTGGAAATTCCCATCGGTGCCGCACAAGCGACCGATCCGGATGCAAGTTGGTGTCGCCGAATGTGGACCAGCACAAAATCTTGCACGGCGGCAACGTGTCATCAACTCCAACGATGGTTCCTTTGCCGCTGATCGAATCGGTGGCGCGCACCGAGACGTATTCCATCGCAGTCAACGGCGAATTCGTCGTTTTTCAAACGGCGACATCGGGACTTGGTGAAAGGCGGGCAGGGGACGCAGGTGCAACCTCACCACCGACGCAGCGCGTCGTGCCGGTACAGGAATCGATCCCATGAGTTTTTCGGCGCACTCCATGCGTCATTTTGCGCCGCTATTCTGCGAAGGCTGACTTTGGATTAGGTCGACCACGGTATCGTCGAGTTCATAAAGGCCGCGATTCGGGTCGATGTCGTAGTACCCGACTCGAAAATCCGCGATGGTGAGGTCTGGTGCGACGACAACCCATAGAGGTAGTTTCGCGCCCACCTTCCTGGGATCGCCAAATTTTCGAATCACACTGCCGTTATCTGTCGCGATTGGATAACTCAGGTTCATGAACTTGCTAAGTTGACGTGCCGATTTAAGCGCTTGCGCAGATTGCTGCGGATCCTCTGTCAGAGAATTGACAGCAATCCCAATGATCTGCACGTTGTGTCGTTGTCGTTTCGTCTTTAGAAACTCTAAGTAGCCCACTTGGCCGTATGGTTCTGCCAATGGCTCACCCAGGTATTCCCAGAAGTGCAAAACCGAAATATGCCCTGACAAGTCGGTGCGTTTGATCGAACGGCCATCGATTGTTTTGAGGTCAAAGTCTGGTAAGTTTTGGCCGACGAATCTTTGGGCCAGGGTCGCAACGTTGTCGGTCCGACGTGACTGTGCCTTGATATCGCGAGCGATGACCGAAGCCAGTCGATTGATGCGCGTCGAAACAGATTCTTGTTGTAAATCGTCGATGACGCCCGAAACGATACCGAGTTGATCCGAATTCAACTCAGGACGAATTTCGTCGGGACGTCGCTTCATTTCCGTTTGCAACTCAATCAATGTTGCAATCGGCTTTTGAATGGCCGCTGTTCGATCAGCGTCGACCGGAAGGATCGTGTCGAGTTCCATGCGCAGTAAGAACTCGTCCCCACGGCCCATAAACAGCCGTCTTTCGGCGGCGACAACGACGGAATTCTCCTTGTCCACCCACAGCATTTGGCGTCGCCCCAGTTTCGACTCGATTCGGACTTGCCAGCAATCGAAATCCCCAACAACCTTGTCGGCGACCACCTCGTAATTGTCATCGTTGACTTGCCACTGCGCGCCGGCGCGAAGACGTTCCGCAAACTCGAACAACGGGCGGCGCAACTCCAACGGGTAGGGCGTCTCAGCATGGGTATGAAGAATACGAATCTTGCTGCGACCAGAAACGACTTCGTTTTTTGTATTCAATTGCATTTGCCCGAAACGCTCCGGCCACGGCCAAGCATCACCGCCGAACTCGTCAACGAGAAAAAACAACGTTGCCGAGTCCGAACCAAACCCGGTCAGGAAACTGTACAATTCGAATCGCTTGACAGGTGCGTCGGAATTGGCGTTTCGCCCAGTAGGCGTTAATGTCCCCACGTAGCTCATTTCGACGTCTGCCGCATCGACATACGAGGAGATCAACAGCGCGGCAGCGCACAAATGCGGTCCGATGAGTGTCACTTGCTATTCCTCGTATTGTTTGTCGCGGGATGGCTCAACGAGTGCGATGTTCGCAGCGGCGGCTTCATGTCCGTTGATCGATATGATACGGACGCCTTCCAAACCAATAATCACAGAATCATGCGAGCAGAACAAGGCCGGGGCAGGCACGCATCCGGGAATTCGTTTTTGAGTGCACCGGGCTCGCCGGAACCTACATCGACTCGATGCCTTCTGATTTTCACGATCGGTGATAGAATTGTAAGATTCAGAAACGCGTCGCTCTGAGACGCGTTGACACATCATTGCCCGTGTTTCTAGTCTAGAGCATGCGGCAAGCTGAAGGTGCGTCAGTCGACCATGGGATTTTAGCCAGACTTGGAATGCACCGGTGAAAAGATGACCCGGTGAGCAGGCCCATTCCGTCTTGGAATTGTAAGCGAGCGAATAGAAGGAGGGGCAGTTGTCCGCCGGCAGTCGACAACTTGACGGCTACCATTTGGTAAATCTCATTGCCACCAGCCGCACGAGCCAACTGTGGGAAGTTTCGAAAGCGGGTTCGTCGACGCATTACGCGATGAAGCTGCTGCTTCCTAAGAGTTTGAACGACGCCAATCTCGTGCATTCTCTGAAACACGAGGCCAAGGTCACCCGTTCGCTCGACCACCCGCATGTGATTCGATTTGTTTCGTCGAAAGTCACTTCAGAAAATGCCTACTTGGTTTTGGAATACTTCCGAGCGCCGGCATTAAACGAATGGATCTCGAAAGACCTGGCAGGGCTGCATCGGCAAATACGTTCGGTATTGGAATCGACCAGCGCGGCATTCGAACATGTGCACAAACGCGGTTGGGTACACAAGGATATCAAACCTGACAACATCCTGCTGAATAGCGCTGGACAAATCAAAGTCATTGACTTCTCAGTGTCTTCGAAAATGTCCGGCGGGCTATCGAAGCTTTTGCGCACGAAAGATAAGGTCATCCAGGGAACGCGAACTTATATCGCGCCAGAAACGATTCGCAAGGAAAGGGCGACGCCGCAAACTGACATTTACAGCTTGGGAGTCACGATCTTCGAAATGCTCACCGGTCGACCGCCGTTTCTGGCGAGTTCACCAGATGAACTCCTGAAGAAGCATCTTGCGGCATCTCCACAGGCGCCGTCGGAATTGAATCCGAATGTGACTCCCGAAATGGACCGCCTCGTGTCCCGTATGCTACAAAAGTCTCCCGAGAAACGCCCTGCCACAATGCTGGAACTTCACGGAGAGTTTCGAAGCATACGCGTCTTCAAGAAATCTGATTCTGAGTCGTCCGGGGACGACGATTTGCCCAAGATGGAAGAATTACCGCCGGTCGTCTAGAATTAACAGATCGACTGCTGACTTTCGCCAGTTCCTGAATTTCATCCCATGCCATCACTGAATCAACTACCATTCGAGCGCGACATTTACGAGCTCGAAGAACAACTTCAAAAACTCGAGTCGCAACCTGAACCGACGTCGGTCACCAAAGATGCCATTCGCAAGATGCGGGTCGAATTGACCCGGATGAAACGCGAGGTGTTTGAGAATCTCGACGCCTGGGAGACGGTGCAGGTCGCCCGTCATCCTGAACGCCCGCAAACACTCGACTACATCGAACTCGTCTTCGATGAGTTTGTCGAGTTGCACGGCGACCGGGCTTATCGCGATGACCGATCGATTCTGACGGGATTCGCCAAACTCGACGGGCAAAAGATCATGTTCGTCGGACAACAGAAGGGCCGCGATCTCAAGGAACGCAACGAGCACAATTACGGAATGGCCCACCCGGAGGGCTACCGCAAGGCCCTTTCCAAGATGCAAATGGCGGCCAAATTCGGGTTGCCGATTGTCTGCTTCATCGATACGCCCGGTGCTTACCCAGGTGTCGGTGCCGAAGAACGAGGACAGGCGTACAATATCGCCTTGAATCTTCGGGAGATGTCCCGTTTGCGGACTCCGATCGTGTGTGTGGTCATTGGCGAGGGCGGTTCGGGCGGAGCCCTGGGAATCGGCATTGGCGACTTCGTCGGCGTGCTGGAATTTGCCTACTACTCGGTGATCAGCCCCGAGGGCTGCGCCGGTATTCTGTGGAAGCATGTCCGATTCAAGGATCAAGCTGCTCGTGCGCTGAGGTTCACCGCGAAGGATCTGTTCGAATTGGGCGTGATTGACGAGGCCGTTCCCGAGCCGCTGGGCGGCGCTCATCGGGACCATCGGCAGATGGCCACCACGCTCAAAGGAACGCTGAATGCCGCCATCCAGGATCTCCTCAAAATCCCAGTCGATGAACTGGTCGATCGGCGGTACGAAAAGTTCCGCCGGATCGGGGTGTTCGACGAGGGAGGGCTGCCCGATGACGCGGCTGCACCCGACTAGATCGTGGCAATCGTTATCGTGACCCATTGCTCGGAAGAGCCCTGGGGGCAACGTCCGATAATGTCTGTTATGTTAAATTCGATCCAGGGTTTTCTCCGGAAAAAGCGGCCTTTTTTGGCTCCCCGATTATCGCGGCAGCGCGTCCCGCAGCCGTTGTTGCAGTGCCCTGCTGAGTGCCGTTAAAGGAACTCGCGCGGCCGAAAGTTGACGCAGCAATCGCGTATCCAAAGTCGTCGTCATGCCGGTCTCAGGATCGGGATCGGGCTGCAGCCCCAATAGGTCCGAGTGCCAGTCCCGAAGCAGCGCCACAGAGACGTGATCGGGCACGCCCGAAAGATGGTATACGACCTCGTCCTGAATGGCTTCCTGGGCGTGGGGGGCATCCGAGTAGACGGCACTGATTTCGCGAATCAGCCGGTCCGATTCCAGCGCAGATGCCGATTCAGCCTGCGGCTTGCCGTCTTGCCACTCCTCGGCCACCATGCGCATCAAACCGGGGATTCCGGATTGCAGTTTTTCGCGAAGCTCGGGGCGATCCTGGGGAGCAGTGTTTTCAAGAGCCTCGACAACCATTGTTCTGAGTTCGGCATCGAAAATCTCCGCCAATCCCTGAAGCAATGACTCGCCGGAGTCGGACTCGCTGCCGGGCTGGCCATGGCCACCACCGTTTTGATGGGATTGCCCATCTTCCTCTTCGTGGGCGATATCTTCATACTGATTTCTTGAGTTTAAATCGGGATGGTCGAGGTGTTGAAGATACGGTTCGAGAACTTCATGCAACTCACTCGGCATCACAGGGTGTAATCGATCCATGATGATGGCTGCGGCATGGCCACTATAGGTGTTGAGAACCGTCGCTCGAGCGCTTGTTGAAAGAGTCACCACGAAGAACGTCAATACCAGGGAGAAAATCACTCCCTTGACCAAGCCAAAAATTGCCCCGACGTGTCGGTCGTACTCAACAAATTTTGCTTTCTCGATCCAATCGCGAACTTTTCGGGCGATGGCAAACGACGCGAAGGAAAACACCAAATAGCAAATCAGCATCGCCACCCACCGATTCAGTGGCGGATCGATCGGTAAGTAAGGCCGTATTCCCAATGAAAAAGATTCGGCAAACGCGAAACATAGAATGAGCGCGCCAATGGCTGCCAATTGCCAGACAATCCCCTTCATTGCTCCGCGGATCGTCGAATAGAGAAGTATCGCCAGCACTAGAAAATCAAACCACATCGATTACATTCCTCCCTGACATGGAATCGAAGACAGGCAGACGCCTGTCGAATTGAGAATTCGTTTCTCAATCAAGTCACACCGACCAAGGCCCGCTTTGGGAAACCCGGGGAGTATATACAAAATCGCCGTTTTGAATGAAGAGCAGTCGGAACGGCTGATCGAATGTCCTCATGGAGCACGATTTCCGCTCTTACAGCGTATTACGCTGACTTGTGGCCGCGACGATCACGTTTTGTTCTATCATAGGCTCGTTCCCACGAGCCGGAACCGCCCACGAGAAAAAGTAAACCGCTCTTAGAACGTCTTTCGACTGTCGATGAGCAGGGTGACCGGACCGTCGTTTACTAATTCGACATCCATATGTTGCTGGAATCGACCGGTCTCGACACGAATCCCCTGAGTTTGCACATCGGCCACAAACTCGCGGTAGAGTGCGTCGGCCTGCTCCGGGGGAGCCGCCCGGATAAAACTCGGACGCCGCCCTTTCCGGCAATCACCCAACAGGGTGAACTGGCTCACGACTAGCATCGCCCCACCAACTTCAGAGAGCGAGCGATTCATCTTGCCGTCGTCGTCTTCAAAGATCCGCAGGCCGACAACTTTGTCAGCCATGATCGAAACGTCGCGCGCACCGTCGCCCGATTCGACTCCGAGAAACACAAGCAGTCCGCTGCCGATCTTTCCGACAACGTCACCGGCAACTGTGACGCTGGCTTGCGAAACGCGTTGGACAACCGCTCTCACAGTTTCTCCTTTTCAATCTTCCCAGCAATTGAAACGCTCTGTTCCGCAATTAGTTGTCGATGCTTGTACTGCACGTAGGATTTCAACGCAACGATTGGAGAAAACAAAGACAAACACGGGCTCAATACTTTCCCCGGCGTCGTTCCTTGGCGGGAAGCACTTCCAAGCAAGTCGTCCACCAGCCTGTGAGCGTTGTTTGTACAAATTCTTCCGGCAGTTTCTCCGCGCGCATTTCTCCGGCCAATCTCTGATAGTCGTATTGAACCGGAACGAACTCCACCTGAAACAACGGAGTCGCCGCGGCGCCGCCGATTGCCTCTTTCACGTCAACAATGGCATACCACACATTCGATCGCCCGTCATTTTCAGGGCGACCAAGGACTCCCACATTGACAAATCGCCGCCCCCCCTGCAATTCGCGATGCCAATGGACCCCGGTGTGAGTTCCGAGTATGAGATCCGCCTGGAAGTCTTCTGCCAATTTATTCAGAAAGTGAGTACTCGTTGTCGATTCCCACAAAAACTCGTTCGTCTTTCGCGGACTGCCATGACACAAGAGGAAGCGAGCTCCGTAACGCTCGAACCGAATTTCCTTGTCGAGCTTACGCATCCATCGCTTATGGTCATCGTTCGTGTTTTCGTAGGTGTACTCGTAGCTGATCTGCGCGAAGTAGTTGTCGCGAGGATCGGTATACCCACATTGGCAGTCCTGAAGGTCATTTCCGATGCTGTGATCGTAATTGCCCTGCACACAATCGATCTCGTGTTCGCGGATCATCTCACAAACACGATCGGGGTATGGACCGAAGGCACCCAAGTCGCCCAAGCAATACATTCCTTGGGTATCTCGCCGACGCGCGTCCTCGATGGCAGCTTGCAGCGCCAAGTAGTTGTTGTAAACTCCGCCGAAGAATGCGATGCGCATACCGCCCTATTCTACTCAACACGTTTTGACGAAGGGTTCGTACAAATCGACCCGTATTGATAACACGTATAACAGGCGCCGTGCTTCAGAGAGAATGCCCGATTCGATTGTTCAATTGAATCTCCCATCAGCGAGTCGGGCGAATCGAGCAAGATCGGGCAGACCGCGACACCACGGTCGGTGACCACCCGACTGTGACTACATATGAGTTGGCTGACGTCGAAGTCTTTCATCATTTCCGGCGTGACACGATCGTACTCGCCGTACCCTTCGGTTCGACAAACCTCAGCACCGATTTTCAACCTGGGAAGGATCTTAATTCGTGGCCGGTCACAGCCATGGTCGCGCAGCAATTGCTGAAACGAGGACAGGATTTCTTCTTCTCGCGATTCGTCCCAGATTCGCGTCATGGTGATGATCGGCAGAAACCCGTACTCGACGAGCAAAGCCACCCCCTGCATGGCTCGCTCGAATGTGCGTGGCCCGCGAACCGGATCGTTCATTTCCGACGTCGGACCATCGATCGACACCCGAAACTCGAGACTATAATCGACCGCGCGTTCCTTCTGTTGAAGTTGCTGCAGCCATTCCCGCTTGAGAACGGTGCCATTTGTCAAAACGGTCACAGGTCCGAAATCCAACGCGCGACACAGTATCGAAACGATCTCGCGATTCAGGAACGGTTCCCCACCAGTGAAGTAGTACTCCTTAACTCCCCATCGTACCGACTCGACTAATTGTTCTTCGACTTGTTCCAAGCTCAAGTAGCCGTACGAGTCGTTATGCGGGCTGCAACTAATGAAGCAATGCGTACATTCCAGGTTGCACAATGTACCCGATACTTGAAACCATAATTCGTCCAGCGCGGCAAGCTCGACGACCGGCGAATTTACCGTTGCTTCGCCCCCCCCTTCTGTTGCTGCGTCTTCGATTGTCATTGGAACATCGCTCGCGGTGTTAATTTGGTCAATCGAAGTTGTTGCCACATGACGGCCACAACGTCGGTCAATTCGACGATTCTTGAATGAGGCCGTACGCCTGCTGAATTTGATCGAGACCAGTTCGGATCAGAAAACGCGGGTTCCGGCCGTAGCTTTTGGCTCCCAATATGAAGAAACCCGGCTCCGGGTTCTTTAACATCTCAGCGTCTGGACTTGCCTGTTGCAAGCAGTCGATGGAATTGTCGGCGAGCAGAGACGCCGCTAACTTGATGGGCCCTTGCGTGGCATAACAAATGTGTACCTGCAGTTCTTCAAACAGTGAGAGATCGGGACGGTAGCCGACATTGCCGATGATTCGATCGACGTGGAGGTGCTGGTCCTCATCGCTGCTGCCGGCTGAGTTAACTCCTACTCGCAATTGAACTCGGAAGCCCGCACGAGGCGTCTCCACTTTTTGAACGCCCTCGATGTGACAATCCGACAGCCAGCGAACCGCAGTGTGCGGCCGAGTTGCCAGTTCATTCGCTCGGCATGTCAGCTGGTATCGTTCCGGAAGAGCGTCTCCCTCGATTACCGTTAACGGCTGCGAACTACGGCCTCTCGTAATCCAAACAACTTTCGTACCTGGTTCTTCTTCTGCAAGCGCTACCAAGTTGACAACAGCGGTCGCCGCCGAATAGCCACCTCCAACAACCAAGGTTGTCTTCCCAGAGTAATCGGGGCGTTGACGACCACAAATATCGGGCAACCCGTAATCAATTTCGCCCGCCAACGAGCGTTCCCCAAGGCAGGGAATCCCCCCTGCCCCAATCCAGTTGTGTTGCGGATACGTCCCGGAGCAGTCCAACACGAAGTCAGCGGTATCCATTCGCTCGTCGCCCGCATGTTCGATCAGCAATTCGAATCCATCGCGTAGCCTTGACGGTCGACTAATCTCTTCGGCTTTTCCCAACGTGCGACGCCCGATCGAATGCACGCGCGTGGTCTCATAAAGAATGTTCGACAGTTGAGGCAATCGACCAAGAGGCAACAAATACCGCTCAGCGTATTCGCGTCCGGTCAGTATTTCGTTCTCATCTGGTAGTTCAATACCCGAGTCTTCGTCGATCAACGCCTTTCGGCCCCATCGAGACGAATTCATTCCGAAAGGACTGAAGAGCGTGACGTGCCCCCAGTTCCGGACATTCTCCGCTACTCGGCCTTGCTCGTAGACAGAGACATCGTAACCGGCATTCACTCCGTACAGTGCAGCCTCAAGGCCGATCGGCCCGGCCCCAATGATCGCCACTTGCTGTCGGCCGTTGCTGTTAGCACTGTTTGTCATCACGATGAAAGTTGGATTCGTTGGCCGGTTTGAGCCGCCTGCAGGCCGGACTGTAGAATCTCTTGAACGTCGCGGCAGATTTGGGGGGAACAAACGTCGCCTGGGGACTCGCCCGACTTAAGACAAGCTAAGAATGACTCCGGCCCGGTCCTGTGACCCTCTGGTAACGGCTCAACAGGAAGTTCCCGCTGTTCTCCTTCTTCGTATGCCACCCACATCTTGCCGGCATCGGTCCACAACGTTCCCTTCGACCCCAGGTAGACTGCATCGTGATACGATGGGATTTGCGACCAAGAGGCCTCGGCAATTGCAAATCGTTTCTCGTACAAGAGAGTAATCGCTGCGTTGTCTTCCACGTTGATATCTTCTTTAGCAAGACGCCCTGCCACGGCTTGCACTGCTTGTGGCATTCCAAACAAATACCGAAAGGCGGCGGCCCCGTAACAGCAATAGTCTATCAGTGCCCCACCACCGTTCTGTGAGGCGTCATACAGCCAGTCGCAAAAATAGTCGCTGCATCCAAATTCGCGCGGACCTCGGTGCGCCATCCTCACTCGGGCTTGAAAAACTTCGCCGATAACGCCCTGCTGAATCTGCTCCCAAGCCCGCAGTGTCGGGGGGCGCCAGCGATTCGGCCAATTGACGAAGAACAGTACACCGGCCTCTTCCATGGCCGAAAGCATGCGGTCAGCTTGTTCGAGCGTGGCGGCCATCGGTTTTTCCAACACGACCGGAATCTTGCGCTCGGCTGCCGCCTCGATCACTTCCAAGGCACCCGCATTGGAAGTGCAGACTTGAAGAATGTCGACTTCACTGTTTTCGAGCATCTCAGTAACGCTCGAAAACAACTGCTGAACGCCAAACTCATTAGCAATTCGCTCTTGCAACGGAGCGTTCGGATCGGCGGCTGCGACAATGTCGACCTGACCTGTTTCCTTCCACTTGGCCAATTCTGCCCACACATGGTCATGCACTAGGCCGGCCACTCCCAGTTGATATCGATCAGCCATCAAACCGTCTCCTGTGTAATGCTGTCGCTGTCTGTAATTTCGGGCCCATGTTGTTGCGATCGTCCAATCGGCCAATGTTACTATCAGCGAAAGGCTTGGATCTTGCCAGGCTTCGAACCGAAACGATTGGCATCACTGCACCGGAGCTGCTTCGACCGCCGGACGTTGACAGCCAAAGGCCTCGACAGCAATGGTACAGCCCTGACGCATGATCAATTCTCGAACCAAAACGGCCGTCGCAGGAGACAATTGCAACCCCGCGCGAAAATGGCCGGCAGCAATCCACATGCGGTCCGCATTGGGAACGGGTCCGATATAGGGGTTCTCGTCTGGCGAATACGGGCGTAGTCCGCACCAAGCTCGCTCAAACTGGGCATGGCGCAACGCGGGAACGAGGCGCTGTGCGAATGAAACCAACTCTCCAACTGCGCCGGCCGTGTTTCGCTTTTCAAATCCGACCGATTCTTCGGTCGACCCAATCAAGATGCGACCGTCCGGACGTGGAACAAGGTAGCGACGTCCATCCTCGATAACGTGACGAATCGGGAGTGGTTGTGCGGACAACATGACAATTTGTCCGCGCATCGGTTTAATCCGGACTTCAGAGCACAATGACGACACCAGCCGGCCGGTCCAGGCACCACTGGCAACGACAACATGGTCGGCTTCGTGATTTTCTGTGGCCGTTTTGACGGAATGCGGTTTGCCTTCGCAAACGTCGATGTCCAGCACGCCTTCGTTGGGCCGGAGCTGCACACCCAACTCGAGACAGCCGGCAATCAAGGCTTTCAAATGCCGCGGGTTGCGAACCTGGCACAAATCGGGCAGCCGAAATCCAAACGGTAGATCGGAGTGCAGCGCAGGTTCATATTGTCGCATCTGCAGGGAGCCAAGCTCTTCAACACGAACCCCTTCTTGGCGCCATTCGTTGGCGTGTGACCGGCCCAATTCCATGTGCTCTTCACGATAAACAGCAATGCCACCACAATTGCGATAGCCATTGTCGATACCGGTCTCCGAAAGCAGTCGCGCGGACCATTCCGGCCACTGCTCGGAACTGAGGGCACGTAAGCCTGCTTCCGGCGAGTCCGCGCCGGTCAAGTTGCCGGGCGGAAGAATACCGGCACCGGCCCACGAGGCTTCCTTACCAAACTCGCTTTGGTCCAAAACCGTGACAGCCGCTCCCTGCCCTGCCAGTTCGTAAGCGACTGACAACCCAATGACGCCGCCGCCCACCACGATTACATCCGACATCCATCCAGCCGTTTCTTGTCAGAATCCATCTCACCAGGTTCGTGAAACACGCACTTGACGCGCTACGATATGAATTTCGCGCCGCCTTAAAGCACCAATTCTAGTCGTCGAAGACGCAACTTCCAAATCAGCGCTTGAGTTGTCGCAGCATGTCGGTCCGGTACGCGTTTGCCAACCCGCGTCGATCCTTGCGGTACACTCGACGGACCGCCGCATCAAACTCGGTCCCATCTTGAAGCAACTTGATCAATTGATTCAAGCGCGTCCCACCGCCCGTGCGCAACATGAACGACACGACTGTAAAACCAACCGGTCCAACTTCAGCCGGCGAAAAGGTTCCCTCGTCGAAAACATCTTCCGGTCGACGAAGACGCTGCAAGGCGGGAACGGCTTTGGCGGTCAACTCGTCCAGGTAGTAGTTTCCAGTCGTTTCGGCTGATGCTTTGGCTAATCCAGTACCTCGGATGAGCCATTCCGGAAGATTTTCGGCCTTTTGCTGAAGGTACGCCCCGGTCAAATGATCAATCAGGTTGATGCGCAGTCCCGGCGAAGTCTCATCGGGCTGATCCCCGACATCCTGAAGCACGATATAGGCATCGGATTGTGTCGGATTGACAACCGAATGTCCGGTCGCCTCCGGGGGAATCTGACGACGATTTATGGTCAGATTGAATTCTTCGTATCCAAACCGATCGGCATAGACGTAAACGGCCAGTTTGCCCCGCCAGACAGTTCCTTCACCAACATCGTAGTCTTTCCGCATTTTGACAGCGTACTCATCGGCCCACTGAGCGATTGATTCGAGGCGAAATTCCGACACGTCTCCGTAAAGCAGAAACTCTTCGGTTTCGAGAACTCGTGGTTCGTCCTTGGAAAGAACGCGTTTCCAAGCCGCCGCGGTTTGTTCCTTCCGGTAATCTTCAAATTCCGTAGCAGTCATGTTTGCAAAGCGATTGGCGGCCACATCTTCCTCGGATGGAACGAGGCTCTCGAGAGTCTCGTTGGGATCGGCACCATCGTACTTTGCGCCTTCCAGAATCCACGTGCGTAGATTGGAATGATTCTCCACGGTGATCCTACCATCCCCCGCCGGCATCTTGATCGGATCCTGCTTGCCGACAAGATCCCACAGCAGGCTGTCTTCGAGACTTCCAGGGCTAACGATCACACCGCTGTCGCCCCCTTTCATCAGTGAGGTAAAGGTCGTCAGCGATAGTCCGTTTCGCGGATTGTATTGGCCGTGGCAGCGCAAACAGTGTTCCACGATGAATGGTGCGATGTCTTCCTTAAATGAGACTGATTCTTCACCCGTTGCCATGGCAATTTCAACCGGTTTGATCTCGGTAGAACCGCTGCCTCGTTTCAGGTCTCGAAGAGCAACCGTTTCGCCGTCGCCGTCGAATCGGGCCCCTTGATTGATCCAACGCACAATTTTGTCAATTTGCGCCCGGGGCAATGGATCACGGTTGCGTGGCATACGACGATTGGGCGGTGCCATCAATGCTGCAACTAAACGGCTGCGACTCGCATTGCCGGGGACAAATATCGCCCCACTCTCCCCGCCGGCCTTGATTGCCTGAAAAGTATCGAGACGAAGTCCGCCGCGCCCGCGGCTGGCATGACAATCCAAACAGTTCTCATTCAAAACAGGTGCAACATCAGTCGTAAAACTGACCACGCCTGCCTGCAACTGGCGAGCTTTTTCTGGATTCTTTTTTAGGTCCAGCGATTTGCGACCAGACGTAATTAAACTGACGACCGAGGAGAGAAGTTTGTCGTTCTCTTCCAAGCCGGCCTCTTCAGCCAAAGTCTTCAGACGGGCTTCGCAATCGTCAAACGCTTCCTCAGCTTTGTCGTAATTGCGCCGCCGCACCTCAAACATCGCTCGGCTCACCTCTTTGCGAATGTCGGCGAGTTCCTTGCGCTGTGCTGATGTCAATTCGGCGCGGCAGGAGTGACTTATTCCGTCGAAGGGCGCGAGCAAGAGAAAGGACACGCTGACTGCAAAACAAAGTTTGTTCATGAATCGCCTCCTAGAACTGCTTCGCGGAGAGACCCTCGCACGAAGAAATTCCCATGCTGAATGGTAATTTCAGTATAAGGCCAACGGCGAGCAGACGAAAGGTGGACGAACATCGACCGATACCTGATGCAACGATCGACGACGCTTGAATCGCACGCCGAATCTTCTTGAAATTCCACGGCGAATTCGACAGGACACGATGGTTGCGAATATCGGATGGCATTCTCGTGAAATTCCACAAGGAAGATTCGAATTACGATGCGATCGTCGCCGGCACTTCTCTCGCGAATGGCTCGCAGGATCGGCTATAATCGAAATACAACACGAACCGGCAGTACTGCGACTACGCCAGCCAATCCTTCAAACCGTGCAAGACCTGCGTCAATGGAAGAACCGACGACCGAGTTGACCGAGAAGCGTGATCGGTTAATCGACATACTCGCTGACTGCGGAAAGGTCGCTGTCGCTTTTTCCGCGGGAGTTGATAGCACTGTGGTCGCCAAGGCTGCACAGCTCGCCTGTGGGGAGAACGCAATTGCCGTAACCGCCGTCAGCCCCAGCCTGGCTGAAGGTGAACGCGAGGCGTCGTCCCACTTAGCAGGTTTGATTGGCATTCGTCACCGGTTCATCACGACAGAAGAATTTGGCGACGACAATTACACACGCAACGCCTCGAACCGCTGTTACTTTTGCAAATCCGAGTTGTACGAGCAACTCGAGCGGCGACTGCACGAATTCGACTGTGACGTCATTGTCAACGGCGCGAATACCGACGACCGGGGCGATCATCGACCCGGTATGACAGCCGCTCACGAACACCGAGTTCGCAGTCCGTTAATGGAAGCGAATATTTCGAAACGTGAAGTGCGCGAGCTCGCACGATCGTGGGATTTGCCGGTGTGGGACAAACCGGCATCCCCCTGCCTTTCCAGTCGCGTCGCCTACGGCGTTTCAGTTACCCCGGAACGAGTCGCCAGAATCGATGCGGCAGAAAGATTTCTGCGCGATCAATTCGGACTCCGAGAGCTTCGCGTCCGTCATGAGGCCAACGATTTGGCACGCATCGAGGTTCCCTCTGAAGCGATTCCCGCGCTGCTTAAACCTGACGCGAGCCAGCAGATTTCGAAACAGCTCCATGCCCTCGGTTTCAAATACGTGACGATCGACCTGGATGGCTTTCGATCCGGCAGCATGAACGATGTCTTGCCAATCGAAAGCCTGCAAACGATACGTCGATGATCGAAGCAGACCGACAATCGTCACCAAGCACCGTTTCTGCAGCGGATGCGAGCGGCGAATACCCGTATTGCTCACTCGATACCCGGCACTGGGAATCCAGTCGCGAACTCCTCGATTTCCTGGCGCACGTTGTCAGCAACAGTGTGGTCGTCGGCTGACTGTAGGACTGTCAAAATCCATTTTCCGACACGTCGCATATCGTCTTCTTTCATACCACGTGTCGTCAGCGCCGCCGTCCCGATTCGAATCCCGCTGGGATCAAGGGGCTTTCGTTGATCATAGGGGATCATATTCTTGTTAACCGTGATTCCGGCGCGGTCCAAGGCTTCCTCGGCAATTTTGCCTGATAGCCCAATCGCCGTGACATCCGCCAGCATTAAATGATTATCTGTTCCGCCGCTGGCCAAGCGAATCCCACCGGATGTCAACGACTCGGCGAGCACTCGAGCGTTATCAATAATCTGTTGGGCATACTCTCGATAAGAGGGCTGCAGAGCCTCGTGAAAACAAACGGCCTTGCCAGCAACGATGTGAACGAGCGGCCCCCCCTGGATTCCTGGAAACACCGTGCGATCGAGGGCTCGTGCATTTTCTTCGCGCGTGAGAACAAAACCGGACCTCGGCCCTCGCAACGTTTTGTGAGACGTCGAAGTGACGTAATCCGCAACTCTTACAGGGTTGTCATGCAGGCCGGCCGCCACCAAACCGGAATAGTGAGCCATGTCGACCATCAACAGCGCGTCGATCGATTTCGCGATCTCTGCAAATTTGCCATGCTCGATTTCCCGGGGATACGCGCTGGCACCGGCGACGATGAGCTTTGGCTTATGCTCACGCGCCAAGCTCGCAACTTGATCGAAGTCGATACGCTGGTCTGACTCGCGCACACCGTAATGCACGACCGAATAAAGCTGGCCTGAGAAATTCAAATGCATTCCGTGTGTTAAATGGCCGCCATGCGCCAAATCCATGGCCAGAATGGTGTCCCCAGGTTGTAGAACGGTTAAATAAACCGCCATGTTGGCCTGCGATCCGGAATGCGGTTGCACGTTTGCGTATTCGGCTCCATAGAGTTGGCATGCCCGAGTGCGAGCCAGCGATTCGATTTCGTCCACATGCTGACATCCGCCGTAATACCGCCGTCCTGGATACCCCTCGGCGTATTTGTTTGTTAAAACTGTTCCAGCCGCCTCCAAAACCGCCGCACTGGTGTAATTCTCCGAAGCGATCAATTCCAGGCCGACGGTTTGGCGCCGTTTTTCGTCTTCGATTGCTGACCAGATTTCCGGATCGACATTTTGTAAAGTGGTCATTCCAAGGCACTTTCCGCATCGAGAGAAGTTGTGAGCAGCTAATGGGCGATCAATTTAGGTCGCCCTCCTTATAGTGAAGCGTGATCCTGATTGCTACCCATCAGAATTACGATTCGCTTCTACGAGAATGATAGTTTCCATTTCGTAAAAAGCCACGTTGTCATGGTTGATCGAATTGAGGCGTCCCCAACGCAAACTGGCAGCCAAACTTCGGGGTGCCTGACCGGTGAGCGGGTTTCTTTTACCGGAATTCTCGCGTCTATGACCCATCAGGCAGCGTCGGATTTGGTTGCAAAGTATGGTGGTACGGCAACCCACAACGTGAGCCGGCAGACGACAATGCTGGTGATTGGCGAGGAGGGCTGGCCCCTCGAGGAGAATGGCCACCCTTCGCAGAAGCTGCTGCTCGTTACCGAATGGAACCAGCACGGGGCAGGCATCAAGATTGTTCCCGAATCCGATTGGCTTCGTATTCTCGACCTCGACGAACGCCGACAGGAAGTCCACCGGCTGCACACACCGGCGATGTTGAGTTCCGTGTTAGGTCTATCCGTTTCAATCATTCGTCGCTGGGAACGCATCGGGCTGATTAAACCGGTCCGCAAGATTTTTCGCTTGCCCTATTTTGATTTTCAGGAGGTGAGCAGTGCCCGCCGCTTGACCGAGCTGTTGAACGCAGGAATCGCGAGGGATGAAATCGAGCAAAGCCTGACGAAACTACAACAGCATCTGGGGGGAATTGAGAGACCGTTGGCACAATTGGAGATTCTGGCTCGAGATTCTCATGTCCTGTGTCGCGACGATCGTGGGCTGATCGAACCTGCGTCTGGACAACGAGTGTTCGATTTTGTCGAAGAGCCGCAGCCGACACCGGTCGTCGGGGAATCTGCGTTGCCGTTCGCGGCTCCGGAAGATGACGACCTGCTGTCGGGACTACAGTGGTATCAACGTGGCTGCGACTTACTTGACGAGGATGACGCGTCGTCGGCAGTCGAGGCATTCCGCATGAGCCTGATCAGTGGCCATCACGAACCCGATGTTTACTTTCACTTGGCGTTAGCGCTTTATCGGACTGGCAATCGCATGGGAGCACTCGAACGCTACCATTGTTGCGTCGAGGCAGACCACACTTATTTGGAAGCCTGGACACAGCTGGGCTGCCTCTACGACGAACTGGGAGAGTCTGATCAAGCTTTGGACGCATTTGATGTGGCACTGCAAACGCATCCGGATTGCCCAGAGGCACACTTCCACAAAGCCGACCTGCTAGCTCGAATGGGAAACTCTCAAGAGGCGATTCCCCACTGGCAGAACTATTTGCGATTCGACGACCGCGGACCATGGGCTGAAATCGCGAGAGATCGCCTTGCCGAATCTGCCGGAGAAGCCTCAGTTGGACATGATGGCGCTGTAGGTCCACACGGCGACGATCGACATGGCAATCACCGTGTAGATGAATAGCAGCGACAACATCTTGCCGATCGCTCGGCCGGCCTCAACGTCGTCCTCTTCGAATTGAGCGATCTCATCGTCTGCAAACAGAGTTTCCGCAGGCGGATCAGCAACCGCAGTTCCCGTCGATGGAGCACTGTTGTCCGCTGAGGAGGCTTCAGAATTCGCCGGTTCTTCCGACATTGCCACGTTCTTCCTTTATTCAAGCCGGTAAAAAGTCCAACCTCGCAAGCGACATCGAATCCGCATTTTGCCGAATCCATCGCCCGTTGTCGACCCACAATTGAATCCGCGATACCCTGCCCTGCCGCAGGGCTCCCCTTCGTTTGGCATTTCGATGCGGCTCGTCAGGTGAGAATCAGCAAAACCGCTAATCCTCGAATGAGGGATGTTGGCGACGCGCGACCGAGGAACTGCCGGTTTCCACTAAGGAATGAGTTCGATGAGACGGTTGCTCGACGGATAGGGATGCCCCTTATGCTGGCGAAATGCCTCGCCGTATTTCGCATTGATTAAAGCGCCCCGTGCGGCACTCCATCTCTCGCAACTATCAAGGTATTCATCAATCCCATGCTGCTTTAGCAGCCAATCACGCTGACTGGCATGGCATTTCAACATTTCGCGTTTTAACGAAAAAGTTGACGAAATATCGATCACAAACTCCGGCTCGACGGCATTGCCGTAGTAGTCAACGCCCTCGATCGGATCGACGTAGTACAAATGCGGGATCGTATCCAGCACGTTTGACGGTCGCGAATTCCCAGTGCGATAGTTGGGAATCGATGCATTGAAACAGGCGTCACGCACCAGGCGGCTCGTCATTTCATGGTCCGACATGTAATCGACCGGAGGTGCGGTCAAAACCAAATCGGGCCGAACGCGGCGAATGAACTCCGTGACGCGGCGGCGGGACCGGTTGTCGTGACAAATGCTCAAATCGCGAAACTCCAGGCAAAAGCAATCTGCCCCCAACAATTCGGCAGCCTCGATGGCCTCTTGTCGCCGAACGGTCGAGATTTGCCGAGGCCCCATTACAGCGCTGCCGCAGTCTCCCGGAGTCATCGTGGCGACCGTGACGTGGATCCCCCGCTGACGCAAAAGCGCCAAGGTACCTGCGCATTGAAACTCGATATCATCTGGATGGGCATGAATTGCCAAGACTCTGGACACCTCTGCGACTTCAGCCATTGAATTCCTTTCCCACCCGTTGTTTGATATGGGAAGATAAACCAACTTCATACACGCCCCACAGTGACGGATTATAAAGGGAAGCATTTGCTCATGGCCACCGACATCGCCAATCGATCAGTCGCGTCGCGGTCCGCGAAATCTGCACACTACCTTCCGCATACCAAAGTCCCGACTTTGATGTTCCGCACAGCCGCCGATGTCGACAAGCACGTGGCATTGGTCGTCGAAAGTTTGATCCGCGAAAACACGTCGGCGGGAGTGCCGACGGTCTTGGGGCTACCGACCGGATCAACGCCGATTGGTGTTTACCGAGAACTCATCCGGTTGCACCGCGAGGAGGCTCTTGACTTCTCAAAAGTCATCACTTTTAACCTCGACGAGTACTATCCAATCTCCCCGGATTCGATTCACAGTTACAACCGGTGGATGAGGGAAACCTTTTTCGACCATGTGAATATTCCGGAAAAGAATATCCACATCCCGCAGGGAAATATCCCTGCAGACGAAGTCGACGCGTTTTGCGAAGAATACGAACGCGCGATCGCCAAAGCCGGCGGCATTGATATTCAATTGTTAGGCATTGGACGTAGCGGTCACATCGGCTTTAATGAACCGGGCAGTTCACGAAATAGTCTCACACGACTCGTCACTCTCGACCCCGTAACTCGCCAAGACGCTGCCGGTGACTTCTTCGGCGAAGAAAACGTTCCCGCGACCGCGATTACGATGGGAGTGGGAAGCATTCTGCAGGCTCGCAAGATCATTCTTATCGCGTTGGGAGAGCACAAATCTCAAATCGTCCATGGTGCCGTCGAGGGTGAAGTTTCTGAAGAGATTACCGCGAGCTTTTTGCAAACACATCCCAACGTTGTTGTGGCCTTGGATGAAGCTGCAGCGAGCGATTTAACAGCAGTCCGTACGCCGTGGCTTGTCGGCCGAGTCGACTGGACGCCCGAGTTGGAAAAACGGGCCGTGATTTGGCTCTCGGAGGCTTGCGGAAAACCGCTGTTGAAGCTGGAGGCTCACGACTTTTTCGAACATCACTTGCACGATCTTGTCCGTCGTCAGGATCCTGCTCCGATTAATCAACAAGTTTTTGATGGTTTGCTGGACGGGATTTGTACCAAGCCGGGAGGCGACACGCCCTGCTCTGTTTTGGTCTTCAGCCCGCACCCGGACGACGACGTCATTTCGATGGGTGGCACGCTGGTCACATTGGCGGATCAACGCCACGATGTGCACATTGCATACATGACCAACGGAAACATTGCAGTATTCGATGACGACGCGCTGCGGCACATCGACTACGTTCGCGAATTCCACGAGATCTTCGGTTTAACATCCGCCGAAAGTCAAAAGCTTGATCACAGTTTGCGCGAAGCCATTGCGGCCAAGAAACCGGGTGATCCGGATACCGACGAAGTCTTGAACGTCAAAGCTCTGATCCGAAAAACCGAGGCCACTTTGGCAGCCCAGGTCGCCGGTGTTGCCGAGGAGAAGCTGCGGTTTTTGGACCTGCCATTTTACCGGACGGGCCAAGTCACAAAGCGGCCAGTCGGAGACGACGATGTCCTGATCATTGCAAATCTACTCCGGGAGTTATCGCCCCAGCAGATTTACGTTGCCGGCGACTTGTCGGATCCACACGGGACTCATCGAATGTGCGCGCAGGCCATTATCCGCGCGTTGGGGGTCGTCGAGCCTGAAAACATCAAGCCGGAAGTCTGGCTGTATCGCGGTGCCTGGCAGGAGTATGAACCGCATGAAATCGAACGAGCGGTCCCCCTTAGCCCGGAATTAATGCTCCGCAAGAAACTGGCGATTTTTAAGCATGAATCCCAAAAGGACAAAGCCCTGTTCCCTGGTCACGATGAGCGAGAATTTTGGGTCCGAGCTGAAGAACGGACCAAGAGTACCGCCCGAATCTACAATGCTCTGGGACTTCCGGAGTATTACGCCTTAGAAGGATTTGTCCGCCTGGCCAATCAGCTATAAGCTCTTACTCCTGCAGGCGTTACTGTTGGCGATTGCGCTCCGCCATTTGCGCACAATCCGGATTTCGGGCTGGGACATTGATCGTTTTCTCCGATTCCTCCCACTTGCCCCCAGCGTTCACGGCGATACGAGCATGAGCGGGCAATTGGGGCTTTGGGCTCGATTGGCCACAGAATCGGGTGACCGCATTCGTCACCAGAGGGCAAGCTTCGTCTTGCCATACAAGCCCTGTTTCTCGTACAACTTGCGCCGTTTCAGGGATGATCGGGCGGCATGAGCTGCGTTTCCTAGCGCACCGAGCGATCGTTCGTTTCGATTGGAAATCATTGATAACCGGCTCAACGAATTCGCGAGTCTCTTGCGTGGTTCGAAGCGAATTCCAGGGATGGAGACACGATGAGCGATCTTAAGCGACAAGTGGCGTTATTCAGCTTGCTGGGACTCGGAGTCATTGGGTGCAATAGCTCCACAGACTCCGCACATCAGGAAGAGAAAGTCGCCAGCATTTCTAAATCAATTGCTGATCTTCCCGTTGATCAAACCGAATCCGGCACTGAGCCAGTTGATTCATCCGCCGATGAAGAGCCGATTGAATTGACGCCGCCGAAACCCGGTACGCCCGAGTGGTTCTTGCAAGAGATTACCACTCTGCGGATGAGCCCGATTCCCGAAACAGACGACTTGGAAGAACTGCGACAAACGCGACGAGAGCGTAACGAAAAAATCATCGATATGGCGACGAAAACCATCGGCTTGACACACAGCAACCCCAATCAAGAGCCGCAGTTTACGTTGGCGGTCCACCATCTGGTGGATACGCGTCGGCAGCTTGCACTGCAAGGCGACCGGGAAAGCATTGATGCGCTCTACGAGTACTCCGAGACACTATACAAGCGCGATCCAAAGTCGCGTGCAGCGTCGGAAGCCGCCTACGTTCTGACGCAATTCGCTCATGACAATGCGAAGCGTTTTGCCGCCCAGGAACCCCGCTGGCTGGAGGAATTCGCACGCCAAGCGCGAAAGTTCGCTGCTAATTTCTCCGCCGAAGATGGTTCTCGCGCTGTCTCGATGCTCTTTGCTGCAGCCCGAAGCTGTGATCTTTATGGTCTGAACGATACGGCAATTGATTGTTATTCCCAGTTGTTTCGGCAATTCCCCGATACTCCACACGGGATGCAAGCACAGGCATCGCTAAGGCGTTTGCAATTGCTCGGCCAGCCGCTTCAATTAGCAGGTCCGACCATGGACGGTGGTTTCGCAGCCATTGACGACTACCGTGGAAAGGTTGTTTTAGTCGTGTTTTGGTCCACACAGGCAGCCTCGTTTGTTAGCGAAGCCGACCGGCTCATAGCCACTGCCAAATCATTCTCGGAACAGGATTTCGCGATCTTGGCCGTCAACCTCGACGACAACGAGGCAGCTGTTGACGCGTTTTTGGAGCAGCATCCGCTGGATTGCCCTCAGATTTTCCACCCGGAACCAGAGCGTCGTGGGTGGGAAAATCCCGTCGCATCGTACTACGGCGTGCGGTCGGTGCCGGTCTATTGGCTCGTCGACCGTGACGGGACTGTCACCGAAACCCGGCTGGACGTGGATGACTTTGAAAGTCGCGTTCGGCAGTTGCTAAATCGCTGACTTGCCGAAAAGCGGGCAATCACAACATATTCATATGAACAGATTGAGTGGCCCTTGCGGCCACTTTTTTTGTATATTGCCCCGAATCCAGGCCGCAAACTCTACCTAACCGTCATATAATCATCCGTTTATGTGAACATTTGACAAGAGTACACTTGACTTATGGACGTGCGTATATTAGATTTGGGACAGGAGTGGCAACTGCCTTGAATCGAAAGGATGTACCGATGGCCGAATCGAAACGCCCGAATCTGACGCCTCGACAACGTGAGATTTACGAGTTTTTGAAGGACAAAATCATCAATCGCGGATACGGCCCCACGGTACGCGAGATCGGTTCCCATTTCGGCATTCGATCGCCCAACGGCGTTATGTGCCACCTCAAGGCGTTAGAAAAAAAGGGGCTGATTACCCGCGAATCGCACATGTCGCGAGCAATTCAGCTATCCGAACGTCCAAGTCGCTCGATGTCGCTTCCACTCGCTGGCCAAATTGCAGCCGGCAGCCCTGTCCTTGCTGAGGAACAGGATGAGCAGGTCGATTTCAGCCAGCTGTTCGAATCTTCCGACCAGTTCTGTCTTCGGGTCAAAGGCGACTCGATGATCGAAGACCATATCGCGAACGGCGATTTGGTCGTCGTCCGGAAACAGAATACCTGTCGGGACGGCGATATCGTTGTCGCCCTGGTCGATGGGCACGAAGCGACCCTGAAGCGATTCTACCGTGAACCGAATCGCATTCGGTTGGAGCCCGCCAACTCGACCATGCAACCAATATACTCCGATCAGGTCGAAGTACTCGGCGTCGTAGGATGCGTCATCCGCCAATACGCGTAATGCATTGGCTGTAGTCGGCACGACAAGATGCATGCCGCGATTTCAGAAGATAGGCGATTTGTTCCGGTAGGGTCTGACCACTGGAATTGACGTGTCGCCCAATGAATCTGCTGCAGCTGGGACCAACCGTCGCACAGCAACCGTTCGATCATCCCGCGATCGACTGTGCTTGGTACTGGTTGAGCTTGTTGTACAGAGTTTTGAGTGCGATCCCCAGCTCGGCGGCCGTTTTCGGCTTATCGCCGTCATTCTTCTCCAACACGCGCTGAATCACTTCCATTTCAATTTGGCGTAGCGTTTTCGATTCGCCGCTCGAATGGTCCGCGGTGGCAGTGCTGGTCGTTAGCGTCTGGTTTCTTCGAAGAATGCTAGATGGCAAATGATCGATTTCGATCGTTTCTCCGTCCGATAGAATGGCGGCGTGCTCGAGGGCATTGGCCAACTCGCGAACATTGCCGGACCAGTTGTACTCAAGCAGCGCCACTTCCGCCTCTTCAGAGATAACGTCCTTTGGCATCGACGCCTTCTTGTAGTACCGAGCGATCAAGAACCGGGCCAACGCGGGAATATCGCCTTTCCGTTCGCGTAAGGCAGGTAAATGAATTTCGAATGTATTCACTCGGAAAAATAGATCTTCCCGGAATGTTCCCTCTTGTACCATTTCCTGCAGACTGCGGTTCGTCGCACAAACAATTCGCACGTCGACGTGAAACGAGTCATTTTCTCCGACCCGTCGCACTTCTCCTGATTCAAGAAATCGAAGAAGTTTAACCTGCATTCCCTTGTCGAGTTCGCCAAGTTCGTCAAGAAACAGTGTTCCGCCATTGGCGACTTCCAGAAGCCCCTTGCGCGATATGTCCGCGCCGGTAAATGCTCCCTTGCGGTGTCCAAAGAATTCGCTTTCGACCAGGTTTTCAGGGAGTGCTCCGCAGTTGACCGCGACGAAGGGCATCGCGTTACGCTGGCTTAGCTCATGAATTCGCCGAGCAACAAGTTCTTTTCCGGTGCCGGTCTCTCCGAGAATCAAAACGCTGGAATCTGTCGGTGCGATCTTCGCAACGAGACTCTTCACCCTTTGCATCCCGTCCGTTTCACCGATGAGATCGGACGACCCCTCCACAGCCTTGAGTCGACTTTCGAGCGCAATCGTCTTGTTCGTGAGGGTTCTCTTGTCGGCGATGCGTTGTAGAACAGCTGATATGTCGAACAGCTTGTATGGCTTCTGTAGAAAATCGTAAGCACCTTGACGAACTGCCTTAATGGCGTCTTCCATGTTTCCGTGCCCGGTGTGAATGATCACCTCGGTCTCGGGAACATTCGATTTGATGTGGTCGATGACGTCCCAGCCAGTCAAACCGGGCATTCTGAGATCAACGACGGCAACATCGTAGCTGTTGGAATCCAATGCTTTGAGAGCGGATTCCCCGTCTTCACAAACGGTGACGTCGTGTCCCATGCGGGGCAATTCAATTCGCATGACTTCGCGAATTGGGGCTTCGTCGTCAACAAACAAGATACGGAGATTGCTGGCCGAGGAACCCAAGTCCCGCCTCCTTACAGGAACATCCAGGCATCATGCCCAGGTAACCGCTGATTTTCGAAAATTGGAGTGCGGGTGATATCAGAATTCGTAAACTAAGGCAATCGGACTCGTAATCGGTAAAAAACAACGTCGTAGCAAGATTTTAGAGCCTCGATTGGCCGGCAGTCTGTCAAAAACCAACGAGAAAAGGTGACGATCTACGACAATTGTCGATGATGCTATCGATTCGACCGTGCAGCATGTGTAAACTGTCAGACAGGTTGTCCGGCAATTTTTTCAATGCAGAGGCGTCCCCCAGCGTCCTCGGCGTAATCGCTTTGGTGAGAGTGGCGCGATCACCAAATAGCGCTCGAATGGAGCGGCAATGCATTGGGAGCAGCAGATTCAATATGCCTCGATGAGCGATATTGGTCTGCGCCGACGCAACAACCAGGATACCTGTGTGGTGCAGATTTGCGGTGATCGCAAATCTTGGGCTGAGCATGGACACCTTCTGATGGTCGCCGACGGAATGGGAGGACACGCCGTCGGAGAGTTGGCCAGCAAGATTGCTGGCGACACCCTGCCGCATACGTTCTTCAAGACTCGTGACATGGTGCTTCCGGATGCGCTTAAGGCGTCTATCGAAGCGGCCAATGCAGCCATTTACGAGCGTGGCAGCCAGAACCTGGAATTCCAGCGAATGGGCACAACGTGTTCGGCGTTGGTCTTATCACCACTTGGCGCTATCGTTGGTCACGTGGGAGATAGTCGGGTTTACCGCATTCGCAATGACTTTATCGACCAACTCACGTGTGACCACAGCTTGCAATGGGAGTTGCTCAAGCAAGGGAAACTCGGACCGGAAGAGATCTATCTTCACCATCCACGCAATGTAATCACGCGGTCATTGGGTCCAGAGGCAACTGTCGAAGTCGACATCGAAGGGCCACATAGCATACGCCCTGGAGACATTTATGTCCTATGCAGTGACGGTCTGACAGGTCATGTCAGCGACACAGAGATTGGTATTATCGCGAATGAACTTCCATGTGGCGAGGCGTGCCGGCTGTTGGTGAATCTCGCGAATCTCAAAGGCGGAAACGATAACATTACGGTCGTCATTGCGAAAGTTGGTGAGGTGCCTCACCGTCTTTCGGCGGTCGCTCCTGAGGACATGATCGACAATAAAATCGATCGAGAAAGTCGCTGGTCGCTTTTGGGAATCGCAGCTGCGGCAACGTTCTTCGCCGCCGGCGCATGCCTCGCGCTGCTCGACCACGTCACGACCGGCGCCATTCTCGCGTCAGTCTCGACAATCGCGGGAGCCGTCATCGGATGGATGTGGTGGCGAGCGGAACGTCAAAGACAAATCCGCGACGAGGCGATCGGAGAGAAAGTCAAACAGGACGCCTACCGATCGACAACAGCCAAATTTAGCCGAAAGTTCTTGAATCTATTGGCCCAAATCGAATCCGAATTGCAGCAGGCTGCAATCGATGAAGGCTGGTCCATTGACTGGACGAACCACGACTCCGCCTATCGAACGGCAAAAACAGCGCTAGAAAACGATCAAACGTCCTTGGCATTGAAAGGTTTTGCCAACGCCATCGATGCCCTCATGGTAGGGGTCCAGTCGCATCGAAGGCAGGCCCAACACGATGCCAAATGGGGCAAATCCCCGCAGCAATCAGCAAAAAACGGGACCATGCCCGACAACGGCGCTGCGGCAACGACCAGTCAACCCAACCGTCAGTAAGCCGCACTGTTCGGCAGCATCTCGCCCCGAAGATTCTGAGGCCGGCAGCGAGAAATTGACGGGGCCACTGTCGGCTTCCATCGGCTTCCATTTCAAATGTTTCGGCCGAAATGCCGGAACATTTGCGAACTTATGGCGACAGGTGAATTGCGATGGCGCGTCCAGCAGGTGGCATCGCCTATGATGGACGGGGTTGCCGGGATTTTCGTAAGAATGCTAGACTCCGCCCGTCGCCACGCACCGTGACCATTGGCGAATCAGTTCGGGCAAATTAAGGCCAACGACACGGAGGTCCCCTTGTTCTTAACACGGTCGATTCGTCGCAAAATGGTCGTTGGCCTGGGCTTGGTCATGGTCATGATGGCGGCCTTGTCGCTTAGTGGGATCTCGGGATTGGTATCGTATCGCGACGTCGTCAACGACCTGGATGCCAAACTGTACCACACCCCTCGAGTGGACCAAATCGTCCGCAAGGTCGGCCAACTCTCGATTGCGATCGCACTGGACACCCAGGGAAGCCAGCGCGCGGTCAACCAGCAACAACACGAGATTTCGACTGCCATTGAGGAATTGCAAGAAGAGATCGGCGATTCGGAGTTGAAGCTTGACCAGATGCCGGCCGCCCCTGAATTGAAGGGGACTCGACAAGTTTCCGAGCGAATCCTCAGCTCGTTGAGTTCGGGGCTGCTCGATTTGGAACGTCGAAATAATCAATTGAATACGACACAAGATTACGATGCGACGATCGCGGAAATGATCCGAATCGTCAACCAATTGCAGGAACGGGCATTAGGGCTACCGGACCCACAATCGGGTTTAAAGGAAACGTTGAGACACGCCCGAACAGTTTACAAATCGCGGTTTTGGGTCTTGTGCATCGCAACGGGAATCGCAACTCTCACGTTTATTGGCCTGATTCGATGCGGCCAGATTTGGGTGATCGCCCCGATGCGCCGACTTTACCAAGGCGCTTCTCGTGTTGCCCAAGGTGATTTCGATTTTCGGGTCGACGTTCCTTCAAACGATGAAATGGCAGAGCTGGCCAAGTCATTCAATAAAATGACGGCTCGTTTTCAAGAAGTCGCCGGCAACCTCGACCGACAAGTTCAGGAACGCAGCAAACAACTCGTGCGATCCGAACGCCTGGCAGGTGTCGGGTTTCTAGCGGCCGGTGTCGCCCATGAAATCAATAACCCGCTTTCGGCAATATCGATGGCCACGGAATCTCTACTCGGACGCGTCGGTGATCTACGTAACGGAGCAAGTTTCGAGGAATTCGATGTCTTGGAACAGTATTTGGAAATGATCCAACGCGAATCCGATCGCTGCCGTACGATTACAGCCAAATTGCTCGACTTTTCACGAGGGCAGGCCTCGTCACGCAGTCGGTGTGACGTCACTACCATTATTGCCGAAGTATTGTCGCTAATCGGTCATATGAGCAAATACCGAGATCGTTCGATCGAATTTGAACGATCGTCGCCCTGCCCCGTGGAAGTCAATGGTCCCGAAATCAAGCAAGTCGTTCTGAACATCGTTGCCAACGGCCTTGATTCGCTAGAGAGCGGCGGAAAGCTGGCGATTTCTATCGAAGAACGAACCGATGAGGTCGTGCTCATGTTTTGTGACAACGGCTGTGGCATGTCTCAGGACGTGATTGACAATCTTTTTGAGCCGTTTTTCACCAAAAAGCAGACAGGTCAAGGGACTGGGTTAGGCCTGTCGATTAGCCATCGCATCGTCAACGACCACGGCGGCACCATCGAAGTTGCTAGTGACGGGCCGGGATTGGGCAGTACTTTTCAGGTCCATTTGCCGCGGACGGCCATGATCCGCGATGCCGCTTAGAACGGGATTTCTACCGCGATTTGGCTGAAAATCTCGGCTTGGCATGATCGTTGCCCAAGATTACAATTCCCGCCCCTTCCATCAGATCACTACTTGCACTCGCAAAAACAGTTTTCACGGGAAACGGGATTTCGTTTCCCCATTCGTCAATTCCCCAACGGGTCAACCAGGCATGCGACGAGTCCTTGGCATCGCGAACCGGAAGCCTTACGACATGTTTGCCGATATTCCCGGGATCGTGCCCATTCGCATCGCCTTGCTGTTGGCGGCCACAACGCTTGTTTTACAAAGCGGCTGCGTTCACCGGCGTATGACAGTTCGCACCGATCCACCGGGCGCCCTGCTAATGGTCAATGGGCAGCCCAAGGGATTCACCCCAGCCAGCACTGATTTTGAGTATTACGGGACCAATGAGATTACGCTGGTCAAAGACGGGTACGAAACGGTCAAAACTCTGCAGCCGGTCCCCAAGCCATGGTATCAGTGGTTTCCGATTGAGTTCATTTCAGACAACTTGTTGCCTTTTAAAGTTACCAATCGGCACGACTTTACGTACCGCCTGCAACCGCAACATATTGTACCGCGTGAAGAACTGACGGACCGGGCCAACGCGACTCGTTCTGAAGCGCAAATCAGCCAATGACTTGCCCGTCATTGACCGCAACGTCGACTTAGTTTCTCTGGTGAAACAAGCCGGAACGCGGTCGCTGGGCCTCTCGAACAGGAGTGCCTGACGGTGGATCTTTCAGGCCAGAACTTCCGTTCAAGGCGCCTCCCACACCGATGAGTTCCGGATGCCTTGCAACCTTGTCGCTGAAGATTTGCATATCTCGAACGACCGGCTGCATGTTCTCGAGCAGAACAGACAAAGCGTTGGCTGATTGATCTAGATTGTGATACAGATCGGGGTCCATCGCCAGTCGACGGAGAGTGCCATCCTCGGATGTCAAGAGTTGAGAGAACGTACGAAGATCGGAAAGCATGTACTCCAGATGCCCCAAGCTATTGTCGAGTCGGCCGACAATGGACTCGCTTTTCTGGGCGAGCGGCGTAGTCGCCGCATTCAAGTTTTGCATATTGGCGTTAATGCTGCCTATCGTATTGCGTGCGGCCAAAACCGTTTCGTGGGTCTCTTTCACCAAGACCGGCAACGCCGCCAACGTTTCGCTGAGATATCGTTGATGATTCGGATCGCCGATGATCTTATTGGCATTGTCCAAGGTTGCATGCGCAGAGCGCATTGCCACCGTGAACTCAGTCAATGCCACGGCCGTTCTTTCCACAATATCGTTTAGGTTTCCATGGTTCGTCTCGACCAACTGGTTGAGATTCGCTCCCACTCGTTGCCATTCTCGGCTCGTTTCGGTAAACGATGCCAATGTCACGGTAACTTTCTCGTCAAAATGTTGAACAATTTCGAGTGGGTCGATGGCCGGCTCACCCTCAATTCGTGCCCCATGCTTTAGGAATCGCGGCGAAATTCCCGGCGAAAACTCAATTGTGGAATCGCCGAGCAACGACCTCGATAACTTCGCTTTGGAATCGGCTCGAAGCGGATACTTTTCCTTAATCCCAACGGTCGCCGTAACTCCGCCACGCCGCGTATCAAATGACACATCTCTGACGGTTCCAATCGTGACGCCATTCATCTTCACGGGCGCATCGGCCTCAACCCCCGGGGCTGTATCAAAATGAATTCTCAACACATAGTGTTTTTCGAGCAGCGTTTGAAACTCGCCAAATTGGAACACCATCACGCCGGCGAAACATGCCGCGACGATGACGAAAATTCCCACGCGAAACTGCAGTTGACGTTCATTCATGGTTCAACCTGCTGCGTTTTTGCATCCTTTGACGGTTGATAAGAGGCAGCCATCGATGATGTCGAAGTCATCGCATATATCGTGGATTTGGTACGCAATCCCTTGCCGGACTATCCGACCATAAGCTCCTGCATTCTCTCACGTGCTTCTCCACGCACGAATTGCGAAACTCGCGAGTCTGTCGATGCGAATGCCTCATCGGCAGTACCTTCAAACACGATTTGTGGCTCGTCGTCATCCAGTCGACTCAGCGGATACAACATAACGATTCGATCAGCCACCTTTCGAACCGTCGTCATATCGTGTGTTACGACGATGCTCGTCACAGGCATTCGCAGTCTCGTTTGCTGAATTAACGAGTTAATGACGTCACTCATGATGGGATCAAGGCCGGTTGTCGGCTCATCATAAAGAATGATTTCCGGCGTCATCGCCAAAGCACGTGCTAGCCCGACACGCTTCTTCATCCCTCCGGATAACTCCGCCGGTTTCTTGTCGCAAACTGAAACCGGAAGACCGACTTCTTGAATCCGTTCGTGGACAATTAGCTGGATATAATGGTCCGACATGGCTGAGTTTTGTCGCAACCCGAAGGCAACGTTTTCGAAAACACTGAGACTGTCGAACAAGGCGGCCCCTTGAAACAGATAGCCGAACCTCAAACGATCCTGGGTGAGTTCGTGTTCGGAACGTTCGGAAAGACTTTTCCCATTCCACAATACCGTTCCCTGTGTTGGGTTCAAAAGCCCCATAATGAGTTTCATTGTGACGCTTTTCCCGCACCCACTTTCGCCGATCAAAACGAGAGTCTCGCCCTGCTGCACCGTCAGAGAAATATCACGCAGAATCTGATGCGTCCCAAACTGTTTCGAGACGCCGCGCAACTCAATGAGCGGCTGTGATGGTTTTTCTGCTTCGGTGTTCATCTCAATTTCTCTGCCAAATCCAGCCCGTGAAGCTTGTTTGTAGCGTTACAAACTCTGCCTCGCTTGCCGTCCGCTTTGGGCTGGCGACCCAAGCCGCCTGTTAACTCATGAAATGAAGGAGGTGATCGACACAGCCGGCGTTGACAAGTTTGACAGGTGCAGGCCAGATCACGTAGTACAGCGCTGAAAGAAAGATTCCGAGGAAGAAGTCCAAGGCCAGAATCACCACAAACGAATAAACGAACGCCTCGGTTGCCGCTTTTCCGACCCCTTCTGCACCTGCACCGCAGTTGAATCCTCGATGACAGGCAATCAACCCGATTGCGGCACCAAAAAACATGCTCTTAAAGAGTCCGTTGAATACGTCGTAAGCCGTCGCGTAATCAATCGAATGTTGCCAATAATGAAAGCTGCTAATCCCCAACACCTGCGTGCCAAGAAACCATCCACCGATAATCCCGATCGCGTCGGCAATGGCTGTTAAGAGTGGAATTAACAAAACGCAGGAGAGAAATCTTGGGACGACCAAGTAGTGGATGGGATTCGCTCCGAGCACACGGAGTGCATCGATTTGTTCTGTGACACGCATCGTCCCCAACTGCGACGCCATCGCGCTTCCCACCCGGCCCGCCAACATGGTCGCCGCGAGCACAGGCCCCAACTCCTGGACAAGCGCCACATTGATGACCGATCCCATCCGAGTTTCCAAGCGCATCAGTCGGAATTGGTTGTACGACTGCACAGCCAGGACCATTCCGATGAATCCACCGGTAATGACAACCACCGGAATGCTCCGAACACCGATTTCATACATGTTTTCCAGCAGAACAGAGCGTCGAATTCTGCGGCGAATGAGCCACCCCGTCATGGAGAGACCGAACAAAGCAAGGTCGCCAACCGATAGCACGAATTCGATCGCGAGCCTGCCCACGGTATGGATGACGGTTTCGCGTGGTTGCGTGACCTGAATGGCATCCATACGACGAACTATCCCTATCATATTGGGAGACAAAGATTTACGTTAGGCCATTGCACAATGAGCAGGCCTGTCTCTGTCGCAAATCTTGGACAAAAAGCTCGGGCGAAATGCGGCGACGAAGATTAGCGAATCTGGAGATTTGGATCGAGGCCATTTAGCGAGGAAACGATGCTATTTCGCTCGCTTCGAGGATGTTCGGCCACCATCCTCAAGTTGACCACGTCGCCGCAAAATATGCCCTGTTGGCATTCGCGGCGAGGCGCGGCAGCGACCGTTGGGGCCAGAGCCCCAAAACAAGCGCCGACACCGGCTTTCAATCGCGAAAGCCGCCCTTGACCGGTCCGAATGGTCCCGCGATACTTCCTCGCTTCCGAAATCTGCCACGTGCCAGAATTCGTCCGGATTAATTGCTGGATCGAAGCAGAATCCATTTCGCGGTGATCCTTTACAGCAACATTGACACCGACCCAGCCATGTTATTCCAAGTGTGACTTTGCACACATCTGCCAAGGCGTTTCATTCTCGATTGGAATCTCATTAGGCGAATTGAATCGAATTCGACGCTCGGTCGCTTCGCCGACGACTCGATTCCTACTAACTGAATAAGCTATGCCGAGACACCTTACGGCCATTGACACCTGCGGACCGAGTAGCTGGTGCATCGTCCTTTCGCTGGTGATGTGCGGCCGCCTTTCAGCTGATGAACGCTGGGTCGACGAGCGTATCGCCGGGCCATTTCATTGTCGGTCGGAGTTTTCACTCGAGTCCGAACTGAAAGAACTCGAAGAGCTCGCGCAGTTATATATGGATGTCCGTGCAACCCTTAGCCTCGGTGAAGGAAAAGGGAAGATTCAACTGAATCTCTTTCGCAGCCGACGTTCTTATGTCAATTATGTTTCCCAGCGAATCCCCGGCGGAGTCACCAGACGCGCGTTGTACGTAAAAGGCCAAGGAATCGGCCGAATGTATGTTTATCGGCACTTCGGATACGAAACCGATTTGCGGCATGAGGCGACGCACGCCATTCTCCACGATATTCTTCCGTATCTTCCACTGTGGTTGGACGAAGGTTTGGCCGAATACTTCGAAGTGACGCAAGGCAAACGATCGGGAGGGCATCCCCATCTTGGCAGCTTGAAACGCTCGATCTTCTTCGGATGGAAACCCAATCTGTCGATCCTTGAGTCGAAGCAAAGCATGGAAGAATTGGACGGAAAAGACTACCGAGAAGCCTGGGCCTGGGTGCATTTCATGTTGCATAGCTCACCCGAGGCATTGGCAGTCCTGACTGATTATTTGGACGATATTCAATCGAAGGTCCCTCCCGGTTCCCTGCGAATTCGATTGCATCAGCAATTCGAAGATCCGCAAGCAGAACTGATCCAACACATCAAGTCGTGGAGAGACTGAAGAGAGCCATGCTGCCACAGACTCTCGCGGCGAGTGCGATGCGTGGCTCATCGTTTCGGCAGAACAGCCCGGTCTGATTCTGACACTGGCATATCCGCGCTGGAGCTCGCTACGGATGCCGCACTGATCCAGAAGTGTCGCACGTAAAATTAGGGGTTTTCGGCAGTTTTTAACGATTATCTCAAGTTTTCCGCCTGCTTCGGCCGATCCTGTGGATAACGAGTCCGTCTGGAAAGATGCGACGACGAGCAGGACTGCGATTCCCCAAGCTTTGCACGCGACCATGGATCGATAAGGAATCGGCCGCATGCGCCGGTTCTGACCACCAACGACTGTGGAATTTCAATCCTGCCGACAACGCGAGATCCGGCGAGAAAACTACGCGAGCACCGGATCGACGAATTTGCCAACAGTGAATCCAACAATGCACTGCGTGCCTCTCGCGCCAAAAGCGCTATGACCGCACGAGACTGACGTCAAGCCCCTGAATGCACCGAGGCGTGTATGCGAGTTTCAAAAACAAACTGTTGGCGATCCATTCCGGCGCACAGTCTGGTTTGCTGGCTTGTTCTTGTCGCTTTGCCACAAACGTCGCAAAGTGAAAGTCATGGCAGCGGTCATCACAATCATCGTTTGGTTACGAGTCTCCTCGGTGCAAAGGGTATCCATGACGTGAGGCTGACTACGAAAGGTGAAATACAGGGACGGGTCATTGATCAACGAGGAAACCGCATTTCAGGATTCGGCGTCGAACTACATGACCAGGCCGGCAACAAAGCACGCGTAACAACCGACGAAGATGGCTGGTTCCGCTGTAAAACAACCCGAGGTGGTTTGTATCGAGTCGCCATCGGTGACCAAACGAAATCTTTTCGCTGCTGGACGGCAATGAACGCACCTCCATCATCGCTCGATCAGATCAATTTCATCGTTGTCGATCAAACTGCACTCATTGGTCAGCGGACCGATTCTCCGAGCCTCGAATTGTCGTCGCATGGTGATTCGCCATTACACGACAAAGGTGTATAACACGCTACGCTTGATCTGTGTTGGCCCATCTCGAGCCCGAGCATGGACAAATCATGGTCGTCAGATATCCCCATGCGTCTGTGAAGGCAAACGGTTCCGGGAAGATTCTCATCAGAACAAACTCACTTGATATGGCTTAGGGCCGTACTTTCCGTTCAATCGATTCACCAAAGATATCCACTACGAACCGGCCGCGGAGAATCGCGGCCTGTGACGTTTACATGGCTTTGGGCTAATCGACGAGTCCGCACAGTTACCTGACTACATCGGAAGATGCCGAGCGGCGAAAACGCTCCGTTCGGTCGGACGATTCGGCCCCGCGTTGAGATTCGCGAATCCCATCATGGTTTGAGCCTGATTCCTCCAAAGCGCGATCTCGACAATTGTCGATCTACGCATGCGGCAAGGAGTAAACGCTGTAGATGGCCGACCATTCCGTGCCTAACCGTTAGGTTTTCGTGAATGTCGGAAGTGTTTTGGCATTAGACCTGCACTGCAATGTGTCGCGGCCAACGCAGTCTGGGCGTCTTCCCGGTGAGCAACCACCGGTTTTGTTGGTCCCCAACGGCCGGCCGGAAGATTAACGCTTGACGTAAACGTTTATGCGGGCTCATGTTCGAAAGGGATTGGCGGGCAAACGATTGGTCGTCAACTGCTGCAGCGGGCCGCTGTACATTCGATTTGATGCATCGTCGGCTAAGCGGACGGCGTCGTTTCCAATTGTGAGTATTACAACTTGCACTCGAGCCACATCAAAATATGATCTCGTTGTTCGAGCTGATTTGCATCCGAAGTTGCGTTCCCAAATTCTCTGGAAAGTGATAACTTTCCGGTTTTATGATTCGAGAGGAAAGAGGCGATCCCATGGCAGACTTGTTCGAGCAGCACAATACCTTGGCTGCCAGCACTCAAATAGATTTTGGTTGGAAGTTTTGGATGCGGTCGTTGTTGGTGGCAGGAATGCTCGTTGCTTCGACAGCAATGCTCGAGCAAAGTGCAGCGCAGTCACCTGCAAAGGTTGCCAATCGAGCTAACTCGGCGACAAGCTCCGAAAGCCATAAGTTGGCACCGGCGATTCGCATTGCGCGTGCCAGCTTAGCAGCCATGGATAAGGTAACCGACTACGACGTCGTGTTTTCAAAACGTGAAATCGTCGGTAGCGCGCTCATCGCACAATCCATGCGGCTTAAGTTTCGCAAAGAGCCGTTTAGTGTTTACATCCGCTATAATTCGCCGAGCCCCGGGCGCGAAGCCATTTACGTCCAAGGGAAATACGACGGAAAGATCCTGGCGCATGGTACGGGCATTGAAGCTATTGCCGGCACGCTTGCCCTGGACCCCAATGGAGCTCGCGCTCTCGAAGAAAGCCGATATCCCATCACGATGATTGGTGCTGCCAAAATGCTGGAAACTGTCATCGGCCAGTGGGAAGCGGAAATGAAACATAGCGAAGGAGAAGTCAAATACTATCCCAACGCGAAAGTCGGCGATGCCGAATGCAAGGTGATTGAGTCAACGTATCCCACGCCCAACGAGAAGCTGAAATTCCACATAACACGACTTTACTTCGACAAAACCACCAATTTGCCGGTGCGTGTTGAACAATTCGGGTTTCCTTCTCGTGGAATGACACAGCCGCCTCTCATTGAAGAATACACGTATCATCAACTCAAACCGAATGTGGGATTGACGGACGCAGATTTTGACCCTCGCAATCCTGCATACGATTACTAGGCGTCGACAGAAAGAGGGAGCCATTGAACACGCTCCCGTCATTTTAGAATCTCCGAAGTGGTTCGATTAACTCGAACCACTTTTTTTTTTCGCAGCTCTGCTTCTTGTTTGCCGGGGAATACGGCTTACGGTCTCGTCAGACTATCGGAGTTAATATAGAATTCGTTTCGACCGTATTTCACTGTTTCTAACTTGGTTGGCCGAGATTATTCGGAATGTTGACTGCTCCGTCAGGAACGAAGAATCGGGAACTTCGTGCGACCGATCGAATCGAAGTGGTGAGGACCGCAGTCTCCGATGCAAGAGGCCGTGGGTTACGAATCGGCTGCGTTCCAACCATGGGTGCGTTGCATGCCGGACATCTCAGCTTGATTACGGCAGCCCGCGAGGAAACCGATTTCGTTGTCGTTACGATTTTTGTCAATCCCACCCAGTTTGGACCAAACGAAGATTTTCGACAGTATCCACGCACACTGAACGAAGATATCGAGGCATGCCGCCAAGCCGGTGTTGACCTTGTCTTTCACCCCGAAACCGGAACGATTTACGGGCAAGATGATCGCACATTTGTCGAGGTCGCCGGCCTATCTGACATTCTGGAAGGTGAGTTTCGCCCGGGACATTTTCGCGGTGTCGCTACGGTGGTCACAAAACTGCTGAATATCACGAGTCCAGACTGCGCTTATTTTGGCGCCAAGGACTATCAACAACAACTTTTGATTCGACGCATGTGCCGCGAGTTACACCTGCCGGTGGAAGTTTGCACCAAACCGACCGTGCGCGAGCCGGATGGACTGGCCTTGAGCAGTCGGAACAGGTATCTCAGCGACTCCGAGCGGCAAGTGGCATTGTTGATCTCTCAATCACTCCAACTCGCGAAACAGTTGGTCTCGGACGGCGAACACGACATCGATTCGATTTCGAATAAGATGCTGCACCATTTAACTTCGTCGCCGAGTGTTTCCGTCGACTACGCCACAATTCGAAACGCAGAGACGTTGGAAGAATTGTCAAGTGCCTGCCATTCGATGGTCGGTTTAATCGCCGCTCGAGTGGGAAAGACACGTCTGATAGATAACATGTTGATTGATCTCCCAGAGCCGAGATAAGAAATGCGCCAGACACTCTTGAGAATTCGTTTGGGGGAACTCTGGTCGCTGGAACCAGTCAATAACGTTACAGCGATCGGGATCGGGTATTTGCTAGTCCCTTGGATGCTGATCGGGCTGTGGTGGGGCTGGCGATACATTGTGCGATCAGGATGGAAGCCGGAATATATCTCGTCGGTCGTCACATGGGCCATCGTGGGGCTGGTCATCTTTATGACACCATCTGTCGCCGGCGACAGATCGATCCCGATCTTTGGATACGGCTTTATGATGTTCTGCGGATTCGCAGCCGGCGGATGGACCGCTGGGCGCCGGGCCCAAAAGTACGGATACGACCCGAATCTCATTTGGGATCTGGCAATCTGGGTCTTTTTTTCAGGAATCATTGGGGCACGGCTCCTCTACCTCATCCAGTACGGCGACCGTGTTTTTGCAGGCGCTCAAGGCATTGGAGGTCTACTTTTTGCCGCAATCAATTTGCCCGATGGTGGACTGATCTTTTACGGGGGCGTCATCGTTGGAACGGTTGCGTTCTTTGCGTTTTGCCGTCGGAGGCAAATCGGACCTCTGGAATTATCCGATCTTGCCGTTCCTTCCGTTTTTCTGGGAATGGCGTTCGGGCGGTTCGGCTGCTTCTTAAATGGGTGTTGCTACGGAGACCGATGCACCCTGCCCTGGGCCGTCACATTTCCAGAAGGCAGTGTTCCCTACCTGGCGTTGCTGAATCGCGGCTTTCTCGAGGTCGGCGCTGCAGCAAGCCTTCCGTTGCACCCGACTCAATTGTACAGCGTGATCAACGGGCTGGCGTTAGCAGCATTGACGTCCGCCATCTATGCGACACGTCCGCGGCATGGGATCGTAACAGCGATCGCGTTAACGCTGTATCCGCTGACTCGAATCATTATTGAGTTTCTTCGTGGCGATGAAATGGGACAAATGGGAACTGCGTTAACCATCTCTCAATGGATCAGTATGGGTGTTCTCTTGTTCGGCGCTGTTCTTTGGTTCGTGATAAGCGGGAAGCCCCGATCAAACAAATTGAAATCAATAATGCCCAAAGGTCGATCGGCCCCAGCATAGTTTCGTCTCGCAAAGGAGAGCACGGCTTGACAGCCAACGGTGAACACGGGACGATTCCAGCAAGCGCACCCTATTCGGCATGACGTGAATAGCGTGAATTTGAGCATTGCATTGCAAGACTCAACGAGTGACTCATATCAACATTCGTGAGCCATTCATCTGCAAGTTTTGAGTCGTATGTTTTCGAACGTAATCATCCGAATCTCAATTGTACCTTTCCGGTGAATAAAAGTGACGAAGAACTCATCAACGAGTGTCTCGCTGGACAAACTGAGGCCTTTAGTCAGATCGTAGGCCGCTACCAGAACCGTCTTTACAACACACTCGTTAGCGTATTGGGATCCGCCGACGATGCGCGCGATGCAAGCCAAGAAGCATGGGTCCTGGCCTTTCAAAAGTTGGACTCGTTTCGCGGCCATTCAGCCTTTTACTCGTGGCTGTTTCGCATTGCCTTGAACTCCGCTGTCAGCCACCAGCGAAAGTCAGCTCGTGTGCGCCTTTCGACAGATCAAGTGGCAGAACAAACCGGCGCGGAACCTCCGGATTCCCGGCCTGATACATCGCCATCGCATTCTCTCGAGGTGCAGGAAAAGCAGGAAGCCGTCCAGCGAGCGCTCAACGAACTTGCAGAAGAGTATCGCGTTGTACTCGTCCTGAAAGAATTCGAGGGGCTGAAATACGAGGAAATTGCCGAGATTGTCGATTGCCCGATTGGCACTGTCCGAAGTCGAATTCACCGAGCGCGAATGGAGCTACGAGAAAAACTCGAAGGAATTCTCGGGCGAGACTAGTCTCTTAACCCGCCGCTTCCGACGTTCGTCGTGGAAAGAAATCCGGGGGCCCACGAGCACAAATACATCGCGCGTGGCACGGAGGCCTCCAGCAGCTTGTCAACGACCGAATCCTGCTGATTCTGCTGAACGGTTCCTAGAAAGAAGTCGGTGATCGTTGGCTGAAATTGATAGGTGACAATGCGCGCTCGCTTCAAACCCAGCTGCTTCCGTAGGGCTGTGAGGGCATCTTCTTCGAAACCAATTTCGTCAACCAGGCTATTCTCCAATGCATCGGTCGCCGTAAAGACTTCACCGGTTGCCAGTTTTTTGACCGCGTCCTCGTCGAGTTGCTTGCGGTTGTCGGCGATAACATTGACAAATCGCTGAAACGCATCCTGCATAATTCGATCCCACACCTCAATTTCTTCCTGCGACAATTCCCGAAACGGACTAAGCGAATCTTTCAGCGCGCCTGTCTTTAAAGGTTCGACTTTCAGCCCGATGTTGTCGGAAAGTTGTGTCAGGTCGTAGCGGGGAATAATGACACCGATGGACCCGGTCCATGTTGTCGGTTCCGCATAGATGCGCCCTTCGACCCCTGCCCCCATAGCAACGTAGATTCCGCCAGACGCGGCAAGACGCTTCATCGCGACATAAATAGGTTTGTCCTGGCGCAATTCTCGAAGGCGGTGGTAGATCTGGTGACTGTCGGCGACCAGTCCGCCCGGGCTATCAATGGAGAGGAGGACCCCTTTGACTGCGCTGTCCTCTTTGGCTCGTTGAATTGCACGCAGAATGCGTTCCGTATACGGCGGCATAATCGTGCCGGTGACATTGATAATCGCGATCTTCGATTTCGCTGAACGTTCACCGGAATGGTATCGCTCAGTCGGAGATGCCGTCGTGCCGAAATACTCCGCGAATGACGCGTACAGCGAGATGTTGACGAGGATTGAAACGACCAATGCGATGACCAATAGCCGATTCAACAGGCTCCGTTTTCTGCTCTGCGAATCCGCAGGCTGAACAATGACGGTTGGTGCAGTTGGCTGTGGTCGAGATTCCTGTTCGTTTGACATTTGGCAATCTACGGGGAGTTTGCGGGTTTAAACGGTTTTATCGAATGTGTGGATTAGATGCAGCATGTGCCCCGAATCCGCGGCGAATCAGGCAGAGTCGTCAAAATCCGCACTCGCTCTCGACGATAGAGTATCTGAAGTGGGCCGGTCAATTCGGTTACGCTGATTATCTCTGTCTTGAGGATTTCATGCAATCTCACGGCTTGGCGGCCTCGGCCCAGCCATCGACGAGAGGACTATACGCGATGAGAACCAACGACGGTTTCTCCCTGGGCAAACTCCTTGTTTACACCGCAGCTGGATTGATGTTGTGTTCGGCAGTCGGCCTTGGCGCGGGTATCCGCCCCACCTATCGGTCGATGCAAAAAGAACGCAAAGCACGCCGGCTCGCGAAAGAGGCTGAAACTCAATCGAAGTCCGCCGCGCAGTCTTCGCCGTCAAAATTGCCGGCCTCGAAAGTCGCAAAGGCTCCTTCAAGTCCACAGCCGTCACCTCAAACGTCCCGTCAGCCCCGCCTCTTTCAACCATTGGCCGGTGACCAAACTTCGCCGAAGAAGTTAGTCAACGCCTACAGTCCCGTCGAAAATTCGCGCATCAACCAACAAAGACCGCGAATCATTCAAACATCGCAGGTGACCACAGACGCGCAACGCCGCACCGAGATCCAGCGTCAATTGGAAGCCTTGTACCGTCGTGATGGCCGGGAAATGCCGCCGATGAATCTTTCGAAAGTGCCCTCCACAGCGGGACAACCGCGAAACGGATTGGAATCGCGAAATCTGCAGAAAATTCAACCGCCGGCAAACCCACAGCAGGCTCAGGTGGCCCAACCGAGCAATCGGCGCGTCCCGAGATTCCTGCAGCGTCTATTCCCATCGCGCCAGCAAAAGCCACAACAGCTGCAACCGCAGGCGACCCAACAGCTGCAACCGCAGGCGAATCAAGCGTTGACGCGAAATCCGGCCGCACTGCCCCAACAACAGCCGACCGTTCAACCCAAAGTTGACAACGCTCCGACAACAACCAAGCCGATTGTCACCGCGAATCCGGCTGTTCAAAAATCGACGGGCAGCTCGCAACCAGAGCCCAAGTTCACAGCGGTCGCGCCAAAGCAATTTACGCTCGACTTGGCGCCAACGACAGAAGAAACGAAAAAGAAGCCCGCCAGTCGACCTGTCGACATTGTGTCCAACGTCGATGAAGACTTGGATGATATCTTTCCCGACGGCTCGGAAGAAGAAGCCGACAACCAGAAAACGAAAACACCGTTCAGCGGTAAGTCTTTAAGCGAAGCTCGTTCGGTCGCAAATACGAGCAAGCCCTCACCGAAGGCACCACCGGCTACTGAAGTTGAAGAAGAGCCAACATTGGACGAGATTCTTGACTCGTTCTCGCCTTCCCAGGAAATCGCTGCTCAACCGGCATCAGAGAACGAAAGCGATTCAGTCGCGACCCAAACTCCTGCTGAAAAACCTTTCGCTGAAGAAATCGCAACGACCTCAAATCGAACTGAGCACGATTCAAAGATTCAGCTAATTGCGTCGAGAAGCGAACTGTCGGGACTTAAAGGTTTCTGCATCGTCGCTTTAAGAGACAAACGCGAACTTGTGAACGTCAATCTTCTCTACGGTTCCGTCTACGAGACGAGAACGTACTACTTCGCCTCACGCGAGAATTGGGCCAAATTCGAAAGCAACCCAGCCAAGTACGCCCCGGCTGCAGGCGGTCGCGATGTGGTTGTGCTGAAGCACCAAGAAATGGACATCGAAGGGAGTTTGGACCACGCAGTCTGGTATCGTGGACGCTTGCATCTGTTTAGCAGCCAAGAGACCTTGGCCCAGTTCACCAGAAATCCGAAATCGTTCATCACCGACTGAGTGCCGCAACCACAACCAATGGTCGCATTGAGAATTCGCTGATGCTCTTCGGGCGGATGCGAATTCCACTCAAAGAATGAATCCCGATTCGAATCCCTTAGCTGGCGCGCCACGATTCACGCGCCCTTTGGAAGGAATTCGATTGTGGACAATCATTCAACGATTGAACGAAGGTGCCATCAAAGCCGCGATGCTCTTCAGATTGGCTTCTTGGACCAATGGCGGCGAATCGCGGAATCGGCTGCGATTATCAGCTTTCTCCACGTCGGCAGGGTCACCGTGCGCGTAAAGACATCGTAGTTTCGACGCTCGATTTCGTTCAGTAACCCGCCGTATATCCTCAGCATTGCGCGTAGAATCGGTTGGCCTGATGGCGCGAGGTAATCGAACAACTCCTCGGCTTTGACATAGTAGGACCTGGCACGGTCAACTTGAAACTTCATGAGTTCCTGAAAGCTGCCGTTGCGACGTTCGTTGAGAAGATCATCAAACGAATAGCCAAACCGATGGAGATCTTCACGCGGCAGATAGACTCGACCCATACCGGCATCTTCGGAGAGGTCTCGCAGAATATTCGTCAACTGAAATGCGAGACCACAGTCCTCGGCACAGCTCACTGCACGGTCGTCCTCGAACCCCCAAATGTGGATGCAGCATAGCCCAACAACACCGGCCACGTGATAGCAGTAGTGGCGCAGCTCTTCGAAAGTTTCGAAGCCGGAAGGCTGTAAGTCCATCTCAATGCCGTCGATAACGGCCGACAAATATGCGGGGGGAATCTCATACTGTTGGACAATATGCGCTAACGCCGGAAACACTGGATGATGCCCCGGCTGACCGTCAAGCGCCGAATCGAGGCTCGCACGCCAATCTGTAAGATTGGCCGCCTTTTCAGAGACCGAAATTCCCAAGGAATCGCCGAGGTCGTCAGTGACGCGCATGAATGCGTAGAGCACGCACATGGCTCGGAACTCTTCGCGCGGCAACCCCAGGAATGAGAAATAGAAGTTCCGGGCCGCCGAACGTGTCAGCGATTGGCAGAATGAATAGGATTCTTCCAAACTGGCGGCCGCCGAGGATTCTTTGCTGGTTCGGTCGCCCATCATGGCCGACGACTTTCTATTCGCCCCGGCTCATATTTGTTACCAAAAGCTCGACGCACGAGGCATGTTCCCATCAAGCGAACAGTGTCGAGTTTCGTCAGCACGGGGCGGCACTCCCAAACTCGAAAGCCAATCGATTCGATACGGTCAAGTATCCTTAATCCACCGCGAGCAAACAGCTCTATCACGATCTTTAAGCGTCCCGGCATCTGTTCCGAAAGTGGCAGTCCGGCGGTGAGGAATTCGCGTGCTCGACCGACCTCGTATTTCATCAGTTCCAGAAACGCCGCATTGGTCACACAATTCTGCCAGTCTTCGAGCTGGTATCCAAATCTGTTGCCGTCTTCGATCGGCAGGTAGCATCGCCCTATTTCATGGTCCCGCTGTACATCTTGCCAAAAGTTTGCCAATTGCAACCCTGTGCAGATCGAGTTGGACCACTCCAGATTCTGTTCCGTATGATTCCGACACAGGTACAAAACGAGTTCACCGACGGGGTTTGCACTGCGGCAGCAGTAGTCCTGCAAATCGGCGAAACTCTGGTAAGCGTGAACATGCTGATCCTGTTCAAACGCGGAAATGAGATCTTCAAACGGCTTTGGCGGAATCTCGAATTCCCGAATCGTCTGCTGCAACGCCACGAAAACGGGATGTGTTGCTTGCCCATCGAAGCATTTTCCAAGCGACTCACGCCACCACTTGAGCAAATCTAACGACTGCTGCTCGCCGGTTACCTCATCTGCCAAGTCGTCCGACCAGCGACAATAGGCGTAGATGTTTGCAAAATGTTGTCTGAGCTCGGCCGGAACAAAAAAAGTCAGGACTGGGAAATTCTCGTAGTGAGCCCGCGCAAGGTTTTTGCAATACGATTCGGCCTCGGAGATAGAAAGACGCTCCCCGACCTGTCCGGTGGGGCTTTCCATGGCTTCAGTGGCAGGCCCCCATTGCGATAGTTCATTCGTAAATGAAGCAGACAACGGTCGCCATCTCCTCAACACTCCAAAGCTCACTTCTGCCCTGCCCCCGCATTCTGACAGGATAAAGCATCGGCCCCATGATTGAAACGGGACGGGATTGACCGCCTGCATCGACAGCTTGCATTTAACGGCCATAAAAGCTGACTCGGACAGAGCAAACGCGATAATTCCGGACATTTGGCCGCCGAGCCGTCAATTGAATGCAAGACCTCATTTGGCGATTCCCGCCCGACTGGTATGGTTTCGGCGATCGATCGGCTACATTGAGTATGAAGCTACGTTGATTGGAGTGTTTGAAATGAGCGTGCCCCAGGTGGCCATTGTCGGTCGCCCCAATGTCGGAAAAAGTTCGATCCTCAATTGGCTTGTCCGCAAGCGAGTTTCAGTAGTCGATCCGACTGCCGGAGTAACTCGCGATCGCGTAACGTACTTGATGCATGAATCGGAGAGATACTTTGAGCTGATCGACACCGGCGGAATGGGCGTTGAAGACAGTGACGACCTCACCGAACATATCGAAAACCAAATCGAGTCGGCGATTGCGCGTGCCGATCTGATCCTCTTCGTCGTCGATGGCCAATCGGGCGTCGTGCCCCTCGATCGTGAAGTCGCAGATCGACTGCGGAAGATCGACAAGCCGAAGCTACTTGTCGTCAACAAATGCGATTCTCCGCGCACTGACGACGAAGTCCCGGAGTTCTTCAGCCTGACTGACGCCCCGCCGGTCATCGTCAGCGTCAAAGGAAACCGCAACCGCAAAGCGCTCGTGTCGGCGATCCTGGAAAATCTTCCGACCCCGATTGAAGGCGAGCAGGAAGACGGCCAGTCTCTCTCCAGCACACCCGAACTCAAGCTGGCCATCGTCGGGCGTAGAAACGTCGGGAAGAGTACCTTCATCAACACACTTGCCGAGGCGGATCGTGTCATCGTCAGTGAAGTTCCGGGGACGACACGCGACAGTATCGATGTCCGCTTCGACTTAGATGGGAAATTCTTCACAGCCATCGATACACCCGGCGTCCGCAAGCGCAAAAGCCTTGCCAACGATATCGAGTTTTACGGCCTGTTGCGTGCAAAACGAAGTATTCGTCGGGCCGATGTTGTTTTTATGTTCTTCGATTCCCAAGAAACGATTTCCCGGGTCGATAAGCAACTCGTCGACGAAATTACCTCGAGCTACAAATCGTGCGTCTTTGTCGTTAACAAATGGGACCTCGCCCAGCAGTCGAAGATGACGACAGAAGCCTGGACCGAATACCTGTTTTCGACCTTTGGGGCCATGCGACATGTCCCGATCGCCTTTGTGACGGCCATGACCGGTCGCAACACGAAAAAACTGATCAATCTCGCTCAAAGCATTTATAAGCAGGCCCGTATTCGTGTCCCGACCTCGAAACTCAACAAGCTCGTACGCGCGGCAATTGTCAACCACCCACCGCCAAGCCGACAGAACAAACGGCCGAAAATCTATTACGCAACCCAAGTGGGAACCGAACCTCCTACGATCGTTTTGAAATGCAACGATCCTGCGTTGTTCGACATCGGCTGGAAACGCTATTTGCTGGGAGTCTTTCGCGAGCAACTTCCCTTCCGAGAAGTTCCCATCAAACTCTACATGCGCGCAAAAGCGTCAGACGACACAGCAGATCAATCGCTGGAAGAACTGCAAAGCATCGATTGAAGGCCGCGGTGTGCGATCTTAGGTGCCCGTGATCGCAGATTCTGGGCGATGCCCAACGCCGGAGTCGCATTCCGCAGACTCCGGCCTGACCGCGAAAAGGGCCTCACATCGACCGAGTCGCCTTATTCCGATGCGACGCCCCAAAGGGCGATCTCAAAAAAGTGCCTCAATGACGTCAAGACTGGTAATTCAGGGAATGTTTGACGATTCGTCGAATATCTTAAACTCTTTCGTTAATCCCGCACGCATCGCCTGTATTCAGCGGGACCGGCACGTTTTTGTTGCTGATATGAATCGTATCAATTCGCCGCCGAGATCATGCCGATTGCCTGAATACGTGATAGCGCATTCGCGTGTTTTCCCATATTCCGATTGAGATCGGCCCACACCATTTCGTCGAGCACTTGATGAGCCTTCAACTCTCGGACGTAGATCAAACATTACCGATCAAGACGGCGGAACCTCCGGCGTCCCCTGTGAAGAGCGCCCTGCTCATTGTCGTGGCATTGTTCTGCGGCATTTGTATCGCAGGTTGGCTCGAGGGTTCGGAAGTCGAATCAATGAACGGTTTTCTTGCGGCCGAGTCGAAAACCGTATTCTCCGATCGACATGCACAGATTTCACAGATTCATGTGAGCCCCGGCGAATTTGTGACAGTCGGTACGCCTCTCGTTACGCTGAGCGATCCCAAACTCGAAGCCAAATGGGCAGCTAAGAAAAGTGAAGTGGCAGCATTGACCGCCGAACTTGAACAAGCGAATGCCAAAGCCGAACTCGAACTGACATGGCGATTGAAACAACTTGACGCGGAATGCGTTCAAACCCGGCTCGATTCGGCCAACTACCTCAAAGAAAAGCTGACGAATGAGATGGAGAACGTCGCATGGCGCGAGTTTGTCGAGAACATCTCCGGCTCGTCACCCACAACACCTGACGAACTCTTCCGCCCGATCACATTTGATGCCGTTCAGACTCCCGACGAAGCTCGCGTCCGTGCAATGTTGCGGTTAGGAGCCGCACAGAACGCGGTCGAAGTCAACGATATCCAAGTCGAGATTTGTGAACGGCGATTGGCAGAACTCAACAGGATTCGCAACGAGTTGCCGGCCAAAATCAGAGAATCCGTCGGGGTGACCGTCGCCGAGGCGCGGCTGGAAGTTGCCGAGTCCGAGTTTGAACAGATCGACCAACAGAAGTCTGCTCTGCTGATCACCTCTTCAAGCCACGGTGTGGTCGGTCCAATTACGAAACAAGTCGGCGAGACCGTGACCACTGGCGAGCCAATTGTCCAGCTATTTCAAGAGGATCGCCGATTCGTCGAGATTCAGGTCCCGACACACCTTTTGTCCGAACTCGTTCCGGACTCGGAACTCGCCCTACGGTTCCCCAATGGCGATAAGCGCGAAGGCACAGTGAGTGGTGATATTCCACATCAGACGATTGATACCACGAGCGACGCCTCTGCCAGCCACACGACACCATTCGTCGCAATGCGGATCGAGCCAACGGGAAAACTTTGGCCGAGCCTGCCCCTCGGATCACCAGTCGTAGTCGAGTTTAAACAATAGTTAAACTCGTTCTGAAGAAGCCCCTCATCCGAGATCGGATCAACTGGTCGCCGATGCATCGATCCTTTTGAAGTCGACGATTTCGTCGATGGAATAGGGCCCCAATTCCTCGCCTGCGGCATCCGCGGTCTCGTGCCGCCGCCAGATGACGATCGATTCGGGGCCGCTGGCTCGATTGTCGGGAAATCCGGTAACCGCTGTGCCGTCTTGTAATGTCAATCGGACTTCGTTTGTTTCGTCGATTCCCGTCAGGCCGTCGTACACCGCATCGGGAAAACGGCTCCAGGCCCAAGTCCAGAGGGTACTGGAGGCATCGACCTTCCCGGCAATGTCGAGCCATTCGTCGTTCGCTTTTTTCAAATCAACCAGTTTGGCCTGTTGGCACCAAGGTTTGAGAACTGAATCGATCCACTCTCGCCGGGAATTCACCAGGTATTCGAATGTTTGCATAGCGCTACTCTATTTTTATCTGCTTCCATTCAACATTTCGTCGATTGCTGCAAGCCCGACCTGAAATGTCGGTCGATTCGTAGCGTACGCGGCCCACCATTCGAGGAGTTTTTCGACATCCCCAACTTCATTGGTGACCTGCCAGGCTCGCGCACATTGAACCGTTGCCGATGCGTCGAACGTGATTAATTCTAGACCTTGGCCCGCCGAGAGGCAGACCGCCAAGAGCGCCAATCCTCCGATTCGTCGCAAGTTCTCACGGCGGATTTGTTCGGCAAAATCGGGGAGTGTGAGCCGAAGCTGAACAATCAACCAGGCCAAATGCACAACCCAGGTCTGGTCGTTTTGTTTCGACCCGCTTTCCGACTCGATGCGAACAGAATTGTAATAAAGATGAGCAGCACCTCCACTGCCCACAACCGGCGGCACGAGCACGACATCCACCTGGGGAATTAGCAGACGATCTTCCGTTAGCCGGGAAATTGCAGCAAGCAATGTCGGACCGGTCGCTTCCCATTTCTCTCGCAATTGTGCCGTTTCATCCATCGGCGATGTGAAATCGTGGGAGACGGCAGCGCGATATGCCTCTTCACACTCCGTGATGCGTCGACTCAAGATATCGACCAAAAAGTCTCCCCGATCACCGGCTGCTTTTCGAATGGAAAGTTCCGCGAGCTGACGGTTGCTGCCGATCCCCACTGAAAGCGGCAACAGATGCATCCAAAATACTGTTTCGTCAATTCCCGCATCGAAAAGATCGCTTTGCAGCCGCGTGAGCGGTTCGTGCAAGTCTCTCGCGATCTGCTCGTCAAGGAATCGATTTCCCTGCCTTAATGCATCAATTGCGTGAAAGCAACTGGTTGACTCGCTGATGGCCCAATTGACCTTGGTCATCATTCCTCGTCACCCCGCAGCCGACCGAGCCGGATTTATCTGAAGTCCATTCCATTCATTTGGTGGAAACAACCCAGGACTTTCCACTGACACCACGGTCGCCACCAATGACTCGTCCACTTCAGTCGACGACCAGCTTCCGCACACGGTGGTTGGAGCTATCACCAATGTAGACGTTGCCTTGTTGATCGACATAGATTCCATGTGGCCGATTGAGCCGGCATTTGAGAGGATCACCGTCGGGACCATCCCCGCGTTCACCATCCCCAACCACAGTTTCGACCATTTGGCTATCGTGCCGAATGACCCGAATGGTGTGACTTTCGGTATCGGCAAAGTAGATATCGCCTTTCGGCCCCTGCGCGATCCCTTTGGGCCCTGAAAGCAACGACGTTGCCGCAGGTCCGTTGCGATACCCTTTCTCACCGGTGCCCGCCAGGTAATGGAGGCGGTTTTTCGACAAATCGATTCGGTAGATCATGTTGCCTTCGCGGAGGGCCAACAGGAAACCATGGGCACCGTCGAAATCGAGAGCCCGCGGACCGTTCAATGGAGTGCCAGCGGCGGATGAACCGTCTGGTGTCGGTTGCCGGTCGCCTGTTCCCGAATAAGTCGAAACAAGGCCGGTGTCGAGTTCCACCATTCGAATGCGATGATTTCCGATGTCGCAAATGTAGAGATTTCCGTCGTGTCCAAACGAAATGGAATGAGGTCGACTGAATGTCGCCTTCACCGCCGGCCCGTCATCACCCGAGAATCCGCGTTCGCCCGTTCCGGCAACTGTCGTAATAACACCAGTTTCATGATCAACACGGCGGACAATGTTGTTCTGCATTTCGACAAAAAACATGTTTCCTTTAGTGTCGAAGCGCACCTCATACGGCTCGTTGAGTTTCGCTGCGGTCGCTGGTCCACCGTCGCCCGAATACCCGATCTCACCAGAGCCGGCAACCGTTGAGACCATTCCCGTCGATTCGTCAATGCGTCTGATCACATGGTTACCAATCTCGCAAACGTACAACGCACCGTCGGGACCAAGACTCACTCCAAATGGACCATCGACGCCGGCTTGAACCGCCGGTCCGCCATCACCGGCATATTCCTGTTGCCCCGTTCCTGCTACGGTGACGACAGTGTCGGCGCTCACATGGCCAACAGAGACAAGAAAAATTCCGGCTATCACCAATGCAAAACACAGCTGGATTTTAACCACGGTACGTTCTCCCAGAAGATGCTGATGCCAAGCGGTCACCGATGCCAACGTCATCGCGGGAACCAATTCGAATCGTACCGTTTCACAAGGGATTCCGCCAATCTTTCGAGGACGCAACAATCGAGAGGCGGCAAATGAGAATCCACGCAGGAAGCGGGCTTATAATGTTTCCCAGCCCCTGCCACGGTGACCGAAGTCGAAACGACCAGGATGCAGGATTTCCGCCAGGATTTCTGCCGATTCGACCAACCGGGGACCAGGCCGATTGAAGTATTGATTGCCGTCAGTGACAAATACTCGGCCGCTCTGAACCGCCTGCAGCTTTGTCCAGTTCGGATGGTCGGTTAACGCCGGAAGTTCGCGGCGCGTACGGCTGATGTCAAAGCCGCATGGCATGAGCGCGATCACCTCGGGGTCAGCCTGCAACAATTTCTCCCAATCGATGTAGGGAGAATGCTCACCCGCCTTGCCCAACACATCGTTCCCACCGGCAAACTCGACTAATTCAGGAACCCAATTACCAGCGACCATCATTGGCTCGATCCACTCGATACAAGCAATGGTCGGCCTCTGAGCGAGTGCAGATGTATCGGCTGCAAGTTTGCCGAGCCGCTGCTGAGACGTGTCTATCAGCCTTTCGGCCCGCTTGGTGGCCTGAAGGGCCTCGCCGACCAAACGGATGTCGTTCCAGACATCCTCAAGATTGTTCGGTTCCAGGGGCACGATTTTCGGCTGCGATGTCACCATGTCGCACACCGCCGCTTCGACATCCTTGAGGCTGACGGCGCAAACTTCACATTGGGTTTGCGTAATGACAGTCGTCGGACGCAACTGGTCGAGCATCTCTCCGTCGACGCGATAGACCGAAACTGCCTCGCGTAATACATCCTTGACGCGTTCGTCGATTTGCAGACTGGTGCCGTTGACGTCGATCTTCGGTTCGGAGCAGACCGGAAGTCGCTCGACCGTCGATGGAAAATCGCATTCGTGCGAGCGCCCCACCAAAGCCTCTTCAAAGCCAAGCGCCGCCACAATTTCCGTACCACTGGCAATCAGCGACACAATGCGGAGGTCGCTCATCCGACGGCATCTTCTGTTTTCAGCAGGCCGGCCGTGTGAAAAACAACACCGCTATTCTTCAGAATTTCAAATCCGCCAAAAAGGACAACCGTATAGAACATGTCGCCTGCCAACGTTCGCTGAAAGTACGGCAGACCGGCCCAGTAGCATTCCACCAAACCAGCGAAAGTATGTGCATACGTATTGAACGTTAACCATACGCCAAAATTGGTAACGAGGAAGAACACCACAGAACCACAAACACTTGCGGTGGGAACGGCGAAGATTCGTTCCGATTGCTTGGGTTGACGTTTCCAAAATCGGTCAACACCGATTCCGAGTAGTACATAGAATGCGAAGCAAATGTAAATCACGGGTGCCAACATATGAAACGTATTGCGTCCCAGGTCGCCACGCATGAGGCCCAAGCCGACATCGCCGACGAACATGGAAAGCAATGGAACCAAAATCGCAATCGATTTATTTCGAAAATATGCACCGCAAAACAGGGCGATCGCTCCGATGGGGGTCAAATTCCACGGATGCTCGATCAGCCTCATCCCTGCTGGAATCAGGATGATTGCAGCCAATATTAAGATTTTCTTCGCAGACATATTTCGACCTCTTTCTACAGCTACCCGATCACATGCGACTGTCAGATTCCGTCGATGCCGGTGGGTTTTGCCCCACAACACAGCAAACCAACAGAATTGCAGTCCACGTTGTTGTGATTAACTCAAACAGATACCAAATCGCAAAACAAAAAGGAATCTCGTTCGACTTTCTCCCCGATAGAAAATGGAATCGAATCTTGAAAAATTGGCCCGTCGAAAACAAATGAGTGGAATTCACCATTCTCGCCACACGGGTCGACGGTTTCCGGCAGGCTATTTAAGAACTCGTGGTCGATCCGGCATCCCACATGACGCTCCCCCAGTTTCTTGGGATCGACACAGGTCGTTATTCCCCCGAATCCGTTATCAATAAAAGTGGTTGCCAGTTCCGTTGTGTCGCGTTGCCAAATGGGAAAAACGCATTCCATGTCGATCAACCCCATTTGAGTCTGGCGGTATTCCTTCAGGTCCTGCAAAAAAATATCACCAAACGCGATGTGCCTAACTCCCTGCTCGCGCAAGGGCAACAAGGCGTTCGCCATCGCCTGCTCGTATTTGGAATTGTCGGCCCGAGGCGTGATGAACACCTCGTGTAACGGCAAACCCAACGACTCCGCCTGTTGGTGCAACAACGTTCGGCGGACACCGTGCATGCTGATGCGGTCGTAATCACGAGTCACCGTTGTCAGAAGCGCCCGAATGTCCCACCGGTCCTGGCGGCGCAACTCCCACAGCGACAGCGAGCTGTCTTTACCTCCGCTCCAACACATAACAATCGGCTCCGACATTCGCCAAGGCCCTTAGTTCGTTTCGGCAGGCTTGTCCGGAAGCATGGCGCTGCGGTGCTTAGGACAGGGGAACGTCAATGGATTCCCCGGATAGGCGTCTGTCGGTGGAACAGGACGCCAATGTTTACACTTGGGGCAGTACAATGCCCGCACTAACGTTGCCCGGCCGGTTTCCGGATGGATGGCCGGCGTCGTTTGTTCGTGGGAATAGACGAGTTTGTTCGTCTCGGTACACAAATACGGGATGTTGTTTTCAGTTGTCTCAGCACTCGATTCACCGCCACAGCCCGATAAAAGTGAGATGCAACCGACGAGCGTCCAGAGCAACTTGCTGCGAATGATTGTCGTCATATTTCGTCCTCGTCGCAGAATCCTCTGCTTGTCTTGGCGAGTTATTGGATGCGGAAGACTATCGATCACATGGGAAACGCCAGGCAACGACTTCAGTCGATTTGGAACGGCTTGTTCATTTCCTGTCGTAAAACGTATCGTCCTCTCCGACGAATCCTAGATGACGGCTTTTGTTCTCCAAAATCTGCTCCTGAGAAAACCAGACCGGCAGTTCGATCCAACTTCTCGTCTTCGTCTCCACATGCCCATCGACAAAGGCCACGTTCGCGGTCCCGTTGTGACGAAAATGAATGGTCGGCTGAGTTTTGCTCGGAGGCTCTAAGAGCCAATTCTCAACAAACGAAGGTTCTGGTAGCGACCATGTGTTGTAAATCGCGCTGTCGGCGAATGCGATTGTTTGTGACACCTGAGCCACATCGCGAAATGCATAAGTCGCCTGCTTCCCGCTGACCGCCACGTTCGGCCATTGCGAGTAGTCGTAAGTGGTCCCGGGCCCCAAGTAGTGACCGTTGTAACCATAGCCTGAGGCCATTTCACCGAACCGAACCAGCTCAACTTGTCCTGGCCCGAAATTCGCACACTGGTAAGATGCACGATTGGCTTCCATGTAAGGGGCCAGCGGGCCCTCTTCAAAGTTTAGCTGCTTGTTCGGATCGGTTTCGCCGTGATCGACGACTCCAAACCAATACTGAATCGTGCCGCGATCGCCACCGCCGCCAGTCTGCCGAGCCGTTTCGGTCGCGTCATCAATCTTATACGGCACAAACGAACCGCGATACACATCGGAGTAATTGTGTAACGCGAGCATGAGTTGTCGCAGATTGTTGCGACATTCGGTGCGTCGTGCGGCCTCTCGAGCCTGTTGTACAGCGGGAAGCAACAGCGCAATGAGCGTCGCGATAATCGCAATCACGACCAACAGTTCGATCAGCGTGAAGCCGTTTGCAGCGAATCTTCTCCGCCTCTTGCGATCTAACGAAATAGGATTGGAATTGGACGTCGCCCGGCCGATCGCGAATTCTTGTGCATTCTGCATGACAAATCCTCGTTGTCTACAGTGAGCAGTCCATCTGCTCAAAAACACAAACAGAGATCTCGCAGGAAAGAAATTTGCGCAGCACTCGGATGTGCTGAACGGTCACCGGTCCGTTGTTGCAGCATGGCGATTCCCGAAAACGGTAGGGACCACCGAGACAGAATCAACGGCTCAGCAATCGAGCACAAGCAGTAGCGCGAAGCACGCGCACGCCGAAAGCAAGCAACGTCTTTTCTCCGAAAGATCCGTTTGCAAAACCGACAACTGGGCAGGTCTTCTGACTTACGGATCGATCTACTGGCTGCACCTTCCCGTGGTCGCGCTTGGCGTGACTGCACAGTGGCTTTTGCAGCGTTCGTCCCCGATTACAGCGGCGGGACCGCAACGGATTTGCACCGTTTTCCCTATTCTTCCACCGAAACACAATTTTCGGCGGACACCCATGTCGAGCATCATGCTAACAGCGGCCGTCACGTTGTCAATCACTAGGTGAAAGATTTCCAGTTTCGGTCTGTTTTCGCGAATGTTGGCGGGATGAAATATCGAATGGAAATGATGCGCGAGTGATTCTCACGACTGAAATCGGAATTCTGGGGAATTCGCATGTTGCGGCAATGTGAATCAATCGCGTGTTGGGCATCATCGAAACAGTTGACGTTGCAGCAACTGCGGTTTCCAATCTTGGTACGCCGACGCAATACGACGCGTATGCAATGCAGAATTCCAATCAATAATTGTCACCTTAAGAGAATCGATCTATGCCACAGTCACTTGCCGGAAAAGTCGCCGTCGTAGTTGGTGCTTCTAGCGGAATGGGGCGCGAGACAGTCAAACAATTAGCGGCAGCCGGCGCGAACGTGATGGCAGCCGCTCGACGGGAAAGCCGACTATCGGAACTCAAACAAGAGGTATTGTCATCGGGTGGCTCAATCGATGTTTGCGTAGCAGACGTTACGCAACAGCAGGATGTCCATGAGTTGATTGCCAATACACACGATACTTTCGGAACCGTTGATCTCCTGGTTTATGCCACGGCGACAAATATTCCGGCACGAGATTTGAAAAACCTGACTCCCGAGACATGGCAGATGATGCTTTCCACAAATCTGACCGGGGCTTTCTGGTGTACCCGCGAGGTCTTGCCGGTGATGCGATCTTCCGGCGGTGGCCTGATCATTTACATTTCGTCTGCAGCCGTGCAAATGCCTGATGTTTCCGGAGTGTCGTATCAAGCGAGTAAACACGGACTTTCGGGCCTGGCACATGGAACTCGTGCTGAAGAAAAGGAAAACGGCATTCGAACTTCGGTCATCTTCCCCGGTCTTTGCGATACGGAAATCATCAAGCAGCGTCCGACGCCGACTCCCCAAGAGGTTCTCGACAAGGCATTGCAGCCGACGGATGTGGCTGAGGCGGTCCTGTTCATTGCCAGCCTCGATTCCCGCGCCGTCGTCCCCGAGTTGCAGTTGATCCCGTCGCGGATTTGAGACTGCCGGTCGGCGCCGCTTAACGATGAGCAGCCCGGTCGAGTCGATCGTTCAGCGCACGACCAAGTCCGTGATTCGGAAATCGACACGCCACGATCAGGTCGAGTCCAGCCGCATCGAGACGACGCATCGCTGCGAAGAAGTTCGCTGCGGCTTCTTGCAAATCAGCCGTTTGCGAAAGAATTTCGATGACCTCGAAATCCGGCAGATTGGGCTGCGGGGCAAATCCAAGGAAACCTGTTCGCCGATCGAAGGAAACGTCCTCGAGCGATTCCACAATTCGTAACGGAGTGCTTGGAGAATAATGCCGTTTCAACATTCCCGGCGAAGTTTGTGGTTCGGCAGATTCCGCAGCATTGGGAGACATCAGCTCAACGCGGCCGCAAATCTGCTCGATGGCTTCCAGGGGAATTCCCCCTGGGCGTAATAAAGTCGGCGTATCACCGGTGGCATCAATTACGGTCGACTCAATTCCCACAGCGCACGGCCCACCATCGAGAATCAGATCGATTTGATCACCCAGTTGCTCGGCCACATGCTCGGCAGACGTGGGGCTAAGTCGCCCAAATTTGTTCGCGCTCGGCGCTGCAACGGGGCAGTTGGCTTGAAGAATCAATTCCCGCGCAACGGAATGCGCTGGTTGCCGGATGGCAACGGTCGGTAAACCCGATGTCGCTAAATCGGGCACTTGAGGCAGCTTTGCCACAACAAGAGTCAGAGGCCCAGGCCAGAATTCATCGGCCAGTTTTTGGGCGTGCGGCGGGAGATCGACCGCCAACCGGTCGACCCAATCCACGTGTGCAATATGGACAATCAGAGGATCGAAGTGTGGCCGGTTTTTGACGGCGAAAACTCTGGCCAAGGCCGATTCGTTAAAAACATCCGCACCGAGGCCGTACACTGTTTCGGTTGCAAACGCCACTAGTTGGCCACCGGCCAGCGCGTCGGCAGCCCGAGCAATGTCGGTAGTAATGTCACAATTCACGACGATACGCCTAGATCGATTCGAAAGGAATCAGTGTATCACCGTCGTCGACACAATCCGAGCCGAGCGAGATGGGACATAGCCGGCACGAATGGCGATTGTGACTATCTGCCCTGCACGGTATTGCCCATCGCGCGTTTTTGGTTCCGCATCTGCTCGAGCTGCAGGGGCGTCATCGACGAATTGCTTGCCTCGCTGCCGTTCGCCGAAGATTCACTAGGTTTCATATCGGCATCCGACTGCGGAAGTGCAGATTGCCGGGCGTTCCAAGAGCGTGTGGCCGTATGTCCGGCCGACTGCACGGCGGTGCGCCATTTCGGGTCGGGAGCTTGCAAGTTCCCAGTCTGCGTATGCTGCGATTGAATAATCTGTTGCCGTTCGCCCTGAATCTGTACACGCCCGGCCATGTGATCGGTCGAGGGTAAAGCGTCGGCCGGCTTTCCGGTTCGAGCGGCGATTTGTTGACGTGTATCTTCCAGCCAAATCTGCGCTGCTTCGAGATCGGGACGTTGTTCCACTGCGATGGCGAATTCACGTTCGCTCTCGGGCAGCCGTCCTTGCTTGTGAAGAATCAAGCCGATGTTGTAATGAGCTTGGGCCTCACCGACTGTTTTGACAAAATGCGGCATGGCGCCGGCAATATCTCCTGAGGTCGCCTGTGCGACTGCCAGGTGATAACGAATCTCTGGATCCCCGGGTGCAGCAAGAGCCGCCCGGTTCAACAATTCAATCGATTGGTTCCAATTCTCGACCGAGGCAAAATACTGCCCCGCGTTATCGAGAACTTGCGGATCGTTCGGAGCCATTGCTAGAGCACGCCGAAAACCGGTTTCTGCGGCCGAGTGACGACCGGCGAGCTGATCAATTCTCGCCAATCCAAGAATGGCCTCAACGGAATTCGGTTGTTCATCCAACACAAACTCATACGACTCCCGTGCATCGACCAAATTCCCTAGATGTTCGGAAAGCTTGGCATAGGAAAGATGAACGGCAGCCGGATTCTTGAGGTCTTGCTTTGCCTTGACGAACTTGTCCGGCTCCGAGCCCCCTCCCAGTCGACTCCAGAACGGGGTCTCGCGCGACGTCGAGCAGCCGGCAGCACTAATGACAATAGAGACAACCAGAAGAAAGGCCGACTTCGAATTCTGCCTGGGCACGCCGCACCTCCGTGTGGATCCTTGCGCATCAGATAGGCGTGAAGCTTCTGAGGCAGTTCAAGTCGCAGGAGGCTTGGAATGACGTCGTCGTGCGGTCCGACAAAAGGGATTTGGCGACGATGAGATCAAAGCTGACAAAAGAAGCGTTCCGTCGCCTCAGCAATAATCTCTTCAGAAAGCTTCACTTCCTGCTTCCTAAATCGGCAGATGGAACGGACGATCTCTAGTAAATCTCGCGGGTCGCTTGATCTGGGGGGTTTACCCTGGTCATAAAAAGTTGAATATAGGTAATCTACAGACCGTGGGTTAAATTCGATCCCGCGTTGGCGACAGCAGAACTCAAAGATTTCAGCATAAAGATCTCGCGACGGGGACCCAATTTTTATCTTGTGCCGGATTCGTCGCAAGAACGCTTCGTCAACCAGTTCGCGCGGATCCAAGTTGGTCGAGAAGATGATCAATTGCTCGAACGGCACTGAGAATTTCTTCCCGGTTGCCAGTGTCAGGAAATCGATCCCCTCTTCCAGCGGCAAGATCCACCGGTTGAGCAAGTCCCGAGGGCTGACGATTTGACGCCCAAAATCGTCAATTAAGAAGACACCACCGTTGGCTTTGATGTGAAGCGGGGCCGTATAGAAGTTACTCGTCTTGTTGTACCGCAAATCGAGCATATCCAGAGTCAACTCGCCGCCGGTAATGACAACTGGTCTTCGGACACGTCGCCAACGCAGGTCGGGCAGATCCTTTTGCATGCGTTGCTGCGCTTCACCCATTGTCCGCATTGATTCCAATCCAATGCCACCAGCGCGCAATTCGGCGTCATCGGTCGTTCGGTGAATCGTGGGATCAAAAACGGTGACGATGTTGTTTTCGGTATGGATGGCGTAGGGAACGTAGATCTCGCCGCCATGATTGTTCAAAAATGCCCCCAGCCCTTTGGCAATCATCGTTTTGCCGTTTCCGGGTGGACCGTAAATGAAGATCGATTTTCCACTGCAGACAGCCGGCCCCAGTTCTTCCAGCAAGTTGGGACGAATGATGAGGTCGTGAAATGCTTCCTGCAGGGACTGTGGGTCACAATCGAGTCCCGAGACAGACTGGCGGCGACATTGTTCCACGTAAGCGTCGAGCGGCACTGGGGCCGGACCGACGTAGCGGCACTGTTCAAAGGCTTCGCGGGCACGAACGCGGCCCAACTCGGTAAGGTTAAATCGATACGAAGCACTCCCGATGATTTCACCCGATGCAACTTCGATGCATTTCTCGTCCTTGAGGAACTGCAGGGACTCTTCGATAACTTTGAATGGGAGCCGCGCATTCCGAGCAAAGTCGATCCCCATCAAGCTGCCGTGCAGGTACAGCTGCTTCAGGACCAAGTCGCAGATTTGCATCAATGTCAACCCTGTTTGATCGAGGGTCAACGGGCTATGTGGTTGCGGTGGTGTGATCATCGTTGCCGGCGTGACGCCGACAGCTTGAGGGCGAATCCGCTGGGATGCCGCGGGATCGTGACCAAACAGATCGGAATACAAATCCGACGAGCCCTGCGATGAGGGGGCCGATTGTCCGCTGGGCGGCAAGCTGTGATCGGCATTGGGTTCGAGCGGATTGCGACTATCGATCATGGTCCGTTCCAATGACGCCGAATGAGGGGGGGTTACGAGTCGATTCCGACGAATGTCGAGGTCGCGAATCAACAGGTGAGTGACACCGAAGGTGCCCTTTCTCTCATACAGGTCGATTCAGGACTTCGCTGTGGTCGATCTTTCCTATGGTCCAACGGCTGTCGGTGCCGCGTACTCAATTCTCGGAATCGGTTGCGAATCGAGTTCGGCCCGGCGGATGGCATCAATTTCGTTAGTGGGTCGCGTTAGCGGAGTCGAGACTCGGAGCAAGATTGGCGGGAGATTGCCATCCCCAACAATCTTTGCAGACTCTGCTTGCACACTCGCCAACCTGACATCATTGATATGCGAATCGACAGCTTGTTGCACGAACACGGTCCGATGTTCCACAGGGGCCTTCAACAAGATCCACTGCAGTTTCATCACACCCGCGTGGTTCACGAGTTGCGTTTCGGGATCGAAGTGGTAGTCATAAAGTGTCGTTTCCGCGACCCAGCCACTATGGGTCTGCAGATAGGAAAGCGACCGAATGTAGCATCGATCCTGCTCGACATAAGGGTAAGGCCAATAATGGGCACCATGATATCGATGAACGATCTTTTGCTCTGGCCCAACCGGCCGCGGATACGGTGGCCACTGCTTCCCGTATTTGTAGAGTTGCCGAGTACCAGCCGGATCGGACGCATACATGGCCCACTTGGCTTCGCGTTCGCATCGAATGCGGGCTCGTCGTTCAGCGCTGAACCATGGAAAATCAGCGTGCGCGAGTCGCGGGAGAAAGAATGTTGATAACAATAACATTGTCACCCATGAAACACGCCCGAAATTTTGAAACTTGGGCATCGTACCGTCTCCCCCCTCGTCCTTTCGGTCGTTCGTCTTCCTTCCGCCGAAACATCGCCGACTCAGGAAACTCAAGGCGGCCTCACCTGACTCGTGCGCGAAGAATCCGTGACTTCACGAATCCCAGCCGGGCGGACTCCGGCAATTTCTGCCGATCATAAGTCCAGCAACGAACTGGTGCGTCGACAAGGCCCGTTTTGTTATCGGCATCCGGAAGGCGCGGTCATAACGGGAAAACCGAATCTGACGCATGACCGAAGGAGAGATCAGGGCAATTCGACAAAAATCTCGTCGCCTTCGAGTTGAACTGGATAACAAGGGTGCTGAATTGTCGGACTCAAGCAGTGGGCCCCGGTCGTCACGTCAAACTGCCAACCATGCCACGGACAAGTGATAACGTCGCCTTGAAGGTCCCCTTTCCCAAGTGGCCCCCCGGCGTGAGGACAGACACCATCCATTGCGTAGACCCGGCCCTCGACGTTAAACAACGCAACGACATGGTCTTGAATCGTTACCTCGAGGCATCCTCCGGGCGGGAGTTCGTCGATGGACGCAGCGCGGACGGCATTCGGCATGAAATTAAACCTTCATTCGATGTCGGAACATTCGTGTGTTCCCTACAAATCTGAGACGTCCCGGACAATTCGGCGCATCAGCGGTGATGGCGATGCCATCGTTTCTGTATGGCAAATCCCTATCGGACCAAACTGTGGCGCGAAAAATGGAACTCGTTCCTTCATTGATCTCTACCATTAGCCGTCGGTATGGCAAGTGATCAATACGAAATGACGACTGCCATTGTCAACTGGCCTTTCGCCTCCGTTCGAACTGCTGCAACTGCCGTGGTTGCGGTTTGGTTTTCCAACGCCGATGCAACCAAAAATACTGCTCTGGCGAACGGCGGATGACCCGCTCTAATGCGGCAGTGAATTGCTGAGTCACCGCGTCAACGTCCTTGTCGAACTGCGGCGCCAGCGGATCGATCACTTCTTCGCAGCCGACTTCAAAGCGAAACCATTGCTGTTTGAAAAAGTCGTCTGGCAGTCTGCGCGCGTAACCAACGCACAGAATCGCCCGATGTTGCATGGCCAATAATGCAACAGATTTCACCGTGGAAGCCGGCTGGCCGAAGAACTCCACAAACGTCCCACGGTGTCCGGCATCTTGGTCTCCCAGGAGTGCGACATGTCCGCTATGCGTCAAGATGCGTTCGATACGGTCGAAATGACCCTTTTTGGAGAGAAGGCGGTTTCCAGTAACCTGCCGGAAGCCACGGATCCACTCATGCAAATAGGGATTATCGAAGTCGCGAGCGATCACTCCCATTGGAAAACCAAATAACCCAAACACCGAAACGGCCATTTCCCAGTTCCCGAAGTGACCACTGATAAGAATGACAGGGCGCCCCGAGCACATCGCGTTGACCACAGCCGCGTCATTCGACAACACGGCGATGTCATGGACCTGCATGTGGTGAAACTTTCGTGGGAGTTGAGCCACTTCGATAATGACCCGCATCAAGTGGATCCACATTTGAAAGATCAGCCGGTCTGCCTGCTCGTCGGTCAACGATTCGCCGAATGCGGCTCGCAAGTTTTGCCTGGCGACGTGATACCGGTTTATCTTTTTCGGCAGGACGTAGAAAAAGAACGAGGCCAAAAACTTGGCGACGTTCACACTCTGCCTTGGCGAAAGCGCTTGGAGGAAACAGACAACGCTTCGGAAGAAGAGGTATTCCGAACGATGCCTGAACCCGCGCCAACTCATGAGACGGTCACTCCATTGACCAACAAAAATCGATTCACCCACACGGACCGGGTCCGCACTTACCCTAATGATTCTCGCTGAGAGGCTTCAATTGGTCAACAATTTTTCAAATTTCGGCGGCGAATCTGCAGTCGCCGCGAGCTCGCCTATTCGATTCTTGGGCCATTTCGCGATATCTCGCTACTGCGGCGGATCGCGTGTATTCATCAGCTTCAATGGAAATCGACAAGCACAACCGTTGGGATTGTCATCGAGGCGGACGTGGGTCACTTTTTAATGGCAGAGTAACGCGGCGGCCACTCCATGACGACTTATAGGCTGCAAGAATGATCTCAACGCTTTTGCGACCTTCCTTTCCGTCAACAAGCGGTCGTCGATTCTCTTCGATCGACTTGATGAAATCCTTGAGTTGATTCATATGACCCGTATGTGAGATCGCCGAAGGGTCACTCGCTCCGCCGGTTCCTCCGGCTTTTTTGGCAAATCGCTTACGAATGGCCGCATCTTTGGCAGACTTCTTTTCAAATTCCCACAGCAGCAGATCGTCCTGCTCAACAATTACCGACCCTGTCGTTCCGTGGATTTCCGTTTTCTTGAGCAAACCGGGAAATGCACTCGTGGTGGCTTCCATCGTCCCTAAGGCACCATTTTTGAAACGGAGTGCCGCGACGCCGACGTCCTCGACCTCGATCCTCTTGTGTGCCAACGTGTCGGTGACAGCGCACACTTCCGCGACGTCGCCCATAAACCAGTAAAGCAAATCGACATTGTGTATTGCCTGGTTCATATAGGCACCACCACCATCTAATGCCCAAGTACCACGCCATCCACCGCTATCGTAATATTCCTGCGATCTCCACCACTTCACATAGGTATCGCCCAGAGTCAGTTTTCCAAAGCGCCCCGCCGAAATGGCATCCTTCAATGCCATGTTTGCAGGACTAAATCGCGAGGGCAGAATCGTGCACAGCTTGACTTTGTTCTTGCGACAAGCATTGATAATCGCGTCGCAGCGCTTGAGCGTGATTTCGAGTGGTTTTTCTACCACGACATGTTTGCCGGCATTCGCAGCGGCAACAGCGGGATCACGATGAGCACCACTCGGTGTACAAATCGTGACGATATCGACCTGCGGATCCTGCAACATGTCCTTCAGTGATTCGTACGCTTGGCAGTTATTCGCTTTGGCGAAGCGTTCTGCCGCCGAACCGAAGTTGTCGAAACAAGCCACAATCTTCGCGCCGCGAATGTGCTCGATTGCTTTTGCATGGAAATTGGCGATCATGCCACACCCAACGATTCCGAAACCGACTTTCATTATCTTGTCACTTCCTTCGCTTGAGTAATGCGATGCACGGGCGCAACTGTACTCGATCCCAAGGCTAAACCTGGTGTCTGTTGGTATTCAGGATTTCACAACGGAATGACGAGAACGTCAAGCGTGCCGTTCAGATTCACCTCTGGCGAATACGCTACGAAAAATTTGCACGACAGAAGCATCGAGTAATCATCTGGCTCGTTACAATCGCGTTGAGTGCCAAATGACTAGGACGATTCTGGGGATCAATCTGTCAGCTCGATTCGGCAGAAGCGCTTTTTGCCCGCCCATAACAGGAGCCCCGTTGATACTTCGACAAGGTCGTCGTGATTCTCGATACGATTCCGATCCTCGCCGAATTTGGCCCCACCCTGTGCGATCAATCTGCGTGCATCACTCGTAGACGATACGAGGCCAGCCGCCTTGAACAATGCAGCAGCCTGCATTTTGCCATCCTCGATCGCGTCCCGGCTGAGGGCGGCAACCGGGATTTCCGCCGGCATATCACCCTGACCGATTTCTCGCTGCCATCGTGCGACGGCAGATTCCGCTTCGGACGTGCCGTAATACTCTCCGATGATCGCGGTCACGAGGGCCAACTTGGCGTCCTTGGGGTGTCCGCCGAGAAGAGAATTGATTTCGGGAACCGGAAGATCCGTTAACAACTCGAAATACATGCGCATGCAATCGTCGGGCAGCTGCATTAGTTTCTTGGTGATCTCATACGGAGCTTCCCCGATCCCGATGTAATTGCCGAGACTCTTCCCCATCCTACGCACGCCATCGAGACCGACAAGAATCGGCGACATCACACCAATCTGCCCCGGCATGTTTTGATTGCGCTGAAGATCGCGTGCCAGCATAAAACTGTAGAGTTGCTCGGTCCCCCCCAACTCGATGTCGGCACGCACCTCGACCGAATCCCAGGCTTGCATAACTGGATACAAGCATTCGTGCAAATAGATCGGACTTTCTGCACGGTATCGCTTCGCGAAATCATCACGCGTTAGCAACTGGGCCACCGTCACCTTGCCACACAGCTCCAGAACTTCTGCGAACGACATCTCTGCAAACCAATCTCCATTGCGAACGACTTCGGCTTTGGAAAGATCGATCACTTTGCCCAGTTGGCGCAAATAGTCTTGAGCATTGTTCTCGACCTGGTCGATCGTTAGGCGAGCTCTGGTTTCGTCTCGGCCACTGGGATCCCCGACAAGTGCGGTATAGTTGCCGATGATTATGACGGCTTGATGCCCAAGCTCTTGGAATTGCCGCATCTTCCGCATCGGCACGGTGTGCCCCAAATGCAAGTCGACGCCGGTCGGATCGATCCCGTACTTGATGCGCAACGGCGTATCCGTCTGGCGACTTTTCTCCAATTTGTCGGCCAGTTCCTCCTCGGGAACAATTTTCTCAACGCCTCTGCGGATAAGGGCCAGCTGGTCTTCTACGGAAGCAAATGACATAGTCTGTTTCTAAATGATTTCTTAAGACGTTTAGGTAAATCTGTTACCGATAGGTTATTCCATTGAGTCATCGCTGAGTCTTGCCCCGTTCGTTGGGCGACAGGTATTGACCACAACTATTCAATCACCGGCAACTGTTGATCGATGGAAGGATGCGCATGTCGAATTCGATCATGCGGAATTTGAACGCTGGACGACTCGAAGCCGTTTGCCATGAACGCCTGATTCGGATGTGATTCAAGAAACCAACCGATCAGCATATGCCTCAAGCGAACTCGCTCAGCAAGATTATCAGTAGTATTGAGTATCTTCCAGCCCGTGACCGTCAATACCACCGTCACAGAGGTACCAATGTCGAATCACAAATCTGTCTGATTCGCCGATGTCAACTTCGGGCGATTGAGTTGATTGTTTGTGACAACTCCGTCGACGTTCCGCTGATTCGATTGAGTGCCAAGGCGGCTGACTTCCGCTTGTTCTTCGACCGCGTTTCCGAGGATCGCGATACCAATCATGACGGCATTGAAGCAGGCGTGTAAGCAAACGACTGTGAAGTATCGGTTCCGCTGATGATAAACGTAGCCGAGGACGAGCGCCAGCGGGAAAAGCGCCACTGCGTCCGGAAAGCCATGAACCAAGCTGAAAACTGCGGCGGTCATCAAAAGTGCCTCTTTCACCGATACTCGGGTCATCAACCATCCCTGCAATATCACTCGAAACAAAAGTTCCTCAGCGAGTGGAGCGCCAACAACCGCTGTGACGACAATCCCCAGCACGATTTCTGGAGCATCGGACTCCTGCAGCAGTTGCAATAAGGCGTTCTGATTCTCGTCGGTTCTCCAAAAACTTGTCATCAAGAGAACGACAATCACAGGCAAGAAGCTGGCCAGGCAACCGATCAATCCTTCCCAAAGTTGCTGTCTCCAATCGGAAATGGTCACCCCTAACTGCTCCAATCTTTCGGGTTTGAAACCGATGAGCAACGACCAAAGCAAAGCGACAATTGCGAAATTAATGAAACATGTCACCCACACGATATTCAGAGTCGGGATGTCCGTGCTCAGATCTTCATCCGTCGACAACACCATAACGCTCAGTGTTTCTGCGATTTGAATGGCGATCCAGCCGAGTGCGATTACCACGGCAACAGTATTCAACCGGGCCGCCTCCCGAGGCCGGTACGGCAGCAAAGGTAAACCGATTTGATATCGTGCGACGACAACGCACCAAGTCGCCAAGCTCAAGAGGACGAGCAACACAAGCACGGTCGAAGGGAGTAGCGGCATCGGTACTCGAGTACCTCAATGAGTAATTGGGACAAATCTGGCACACGTCGGGCGCGATTGGTTAAAGCAATCCGACTTTACAGCGTATTCCACTGACTTGTGGCCGCGACAATCTCGTTTTGTTTTACGATAGCTGGCTCTCACGAGCCAGAAACGCCCCTAAGAAAAAGTAAACCGCTGTAGTATAGAGCGCTGAGCACCGACATAGTACGTTTCCCATATGATTTGCGGTACGTTACATTACAGCGCCGATTCGGCGAATTTGGTTCACTGCGGCATTAGGTCGAATTGAACACAGCCGCCGAACTTCACTTATTTGTGTTTCCGATGCTCATCACTTCGCAAGCTGACAGAACCAGCTGATCGTCTTTGAATCTGACTCAACCCATTCCACGATTTGGATCTCAGAGCAATCCGGGAATACGAACCGCACCGATGTTCGAATTGGGAAATCAAGGGCCTTTGATGCCGTGTCCGATATACTGACCAAAATCGTTACCAAGAAACGAGCAGAAATCGAAGCGGCGAAAGCGGCTCGGCCGTTGGACTTTTTGCAGGAACGATTGCAAAAGGCTCCCGCTCCGTTGAATTTCGTTGAAGCGTTCGGCCGACAATCCACGATCGCATTGATTGCAGAAGTCAAAAAAGCATCACCGTCGGCTGGTCTGATCCGGGCAAACTTCAATCCAGCGGAAATCGCAACCGAATACGAGCAATACGGTGCAAGTTGCATCAGTTGCCTGACCGACCAGGAATTCTTTCAAGGGCACCTCGATGATCTGCAAGCTGTCCGCGATGCCGTATCAATTCCGGTATTGCGAAAGGACTTTATTCTCGATCGTTACCAGATTTTCGAAGCCCGCGCCGCCGGAGCAGATTGTGTGTTGTTGATTGCAGAGTGCCTCGACGATTCTTCTCTCACGGAGTTATACGAGCAATCCAATGAACTCGGCATGCAATCACTGATTGAAATTTATGAAGCCGCGAATCTCGACCGTGTCTTAAAACTCAACCCGCCCATGATCGGCATCAACAACCGAAATCTTCGAACGTTTGAGACCACCATTGACCATTCGATCGCTTTGTCGCGAAACGTGCCGAGCGATTGCCTCTTGGTGAGCGAAAGCGGCATTCATAATCGGGCCGATGTCCTACAGTTGCAGGAAAACGGTATCGGGGCCATTCTGGTGGGCGAAACTTTGATGCGGTCGGAATCGATCGCGGCCAAAGTTCGCGAACTTTTGGGAACAACGTGAGCCCCGGTTCCAGTTCCCTATGTTTTGGAATCTCGATCAGAAGGAGTCTGAAATGTCAGTGAGTCGCCAGTCTGTGGAACATGTGCTCGTCGTCCCGACGGAACTATTTCATGATTTGGGCCATTTTCAGGGGTTTTGCGACGAGCCGGAAAAATACCTCGAAACTCTGCTCGATCCCGCTTACACGAGTTACCGTCCCCGTGATGCGGTTGAGGAAGACCCCAGTTTCAAGCAATTAATCCCTTACTGCATTTTTCGTTTTGAAGACCGGTTGTTTCACTACCGCAGAGGCGGAGACGAGGGCGAGGGTCGGCTACGCAGCAAGCGTTCCATCGGAATCGGCGGTCACATCTCTTCGGACGATACTCAAGCTGAGATCTCGGCTTACGAAACGGGAATGCAGCGGGAAATCGGTGAAGAAGTGATCATCCAAACAGGTACTCAGCAGCGTTGTATCGGCCTGATTAACGACGATTTGACTGAAGTCGGAAAGGTCCATTTGGGTGTGGTTCACATTTTTGACCTGGAAGCGCCCAAAGTTCTCCCACGCGAAAAGTCGATCATACAGACAGGGTTCGCCTTAACGGAACAACTGATACACGATCGCGACGAGTTCGAATCGTGGTCCCAAATCTGCTTGGACCATTTGCAAACCTGACGCGACGTAACACCGGACAAAGGAGTGTCTTGGAATGAAAATCTCGGTTCGCGGGTGGCTGGTCATTGCGACCTTTGCCGCCATTGTCGTTGTCATCGCCCTTGCAAATGCCCCCTGGCTGAGTGCTGCCGAAGCCCCTGAAGCCCAAAAGGGCCAACTTTCCGAAGAGTCATTAGGGCTTTTACTTAAGGCGATGGGATTGGAACCCAAGAAGGTCGATAAGCGGTACGACTTTTCATTCCGCGCCATTCACGGTGAAGCTGAATGGGACTTGTCGATGACCGCCGTATTAAGCCAAGACACAACATCCATTTGGGTGATGGCATGGCTCGATGAACTTCCCCGGTCTGCGGCTGATGTCCCACGAACCGCATTGCTTCGATTGCTGGCCGACAATGATCGAATGGGGAACGGCAAATTCTTCGCCTACGTCGCCGGAAACCGCCGTTTTGTCCTGCAACGAGTCATTGCAAATCACAATATTTCGACAGCGTCGTTCCGCGGCGTATTACAGGATTTGGGTGGCAGTGTTGTCGACACCCACGATCACTGGTCGATCAACAACTGGAACGGCAAACCGACTGTCTCCAATGTTCCCGCATCCGGCAATACCGCGCCTGCAGGGCAACCGCCTGTGCGATCGGCTGACAATCAAACGAAATTCTCTGCTCCGATTCGCAACTAAAGCGGCGACTCGCACAGAAGACTTACAAACCCGGCGGGATCTCTTCGAGATTCCGCCGTTCTTTTTTGCCGAGCGGCACCGTCCGCTGTCGTAGAGTCCGAAGTTCTCTCTAGAAGTGGTTCCAGAATGAACGCGAGGAAAACCTTCGACGACTGCTCTTGAGAAACCCGCAGTCACTGCACATCGGCTGTGCGCGAACAATCGAATTGGATCGGTGAGCACGGAACGGAATGATCGCGGCCTGACAAGCCAACGGAATTGCTGGCGGCGCTAGAGATCGGCGACGGTTCGAACCTGACCGTCGACGATGACTGTCGTTGGGCGCCCTCGGACGTTCCATCCGACAAAAGGAGAGTTCCGGCTCTTCGAACGAAAACCATCCGGGTTGATAGTCCATTCCGCCGTCGGATCGATGATTGTGATATCGGCGACAGAGCCAGGTACCAATGTTCCTCGATCGATTCCCAACACGGCTGCCGGTCCGGAAGTCAATTTAGCGATCAACTCCGACCAGCTGAGATGACCCGGTTCGATTAACGTTTTGATACAAATTGGCAGAACAGTCTCCAGGCCGACAATGCCAAATGGGACCAAATCGAGTTCTCGATCTTTCTTTTCGTTTGCATAGGGCTGGTGATCGGAACAAATGACGTCAATGGTCCCGTCTTTCAAGCCCTCGATCAAAGCCGCAACATGATCCGCGCTTCGCAATGGTGGATCGACCTTGAGATTCGAATCAAACGACTGCAGTAAGTCGTCCGTCAATGCCAAATGATGTGGCGTAACCTCGGCGGTGACACTGACACCCCGGTCCTTGGCTCGGCGAATTTCATCGATGCTGCCTTCGGTGGAGATGCACATCAAATGCAATCGTCCGCCGGTGCGTTCCGCGAGCGCAAGATCGCGGCTTGCCATGATTCGCTCGGCAATCGCGGGAATTCCTTTCAGGCCGAGTAACGTCGAGTAGAATCCCTCGTGCATCACTCCGCGAGCGACCAACTCGGGAACTTGCGGATGACTGAGCACTGGTCGATCGAACATTCGAGTGTATTCCAACGCCCGCCACATGATTTCCGCATTGGCAACCGGCCGTTTGGCGTCAGTAAATCCCACTGCCCCCCCTTCGACCAATTGCCCAATTTCTGCAAGCTCTTCGCCGTCAAGATTGCGGGTCACCGCCCCTAAGGGAAAGACGTGGCAGTGCCCTGCCCTGTCCGCCTGAAGTGTGATGAACTCCGCCGCACCGCGGTTGTCGACCGTTGGAAACGTATCGGGCATGCATGCGACACTCGTGAATCCGCCGGCCAATGCAGCGGCAGTGCCGGTCTCTGTTGTTTCGTCTTCTTCGAAACCTGGTTCACGAAACGAAACATGTGTGTCGATCAATCCTGGTGAGACAATTTGCCCCGTCGCGTCAATCTCCTGGTCTACGGAGTTGACCGGTTGATCAATGCCGACAATTCGATCGTCGCGAACAATTAAGTCGCCGGTTTCGTCGATCGCTTGCGCGGGATCGATGATTCGGCCGCCTCGAATTACAAGTGTGCTCATTGGGGAGCTCCGACCGCCGATTCCTGTTTACGCCGCTGAAAAAGCAGGTAGAGGCAGGCCATGCGCACCACCAAACCGTTGGTCACCTGATCCAAAATCACCGAGTGCGATCCATCGGCGACGTCTGGCGTCAATTCGACGCCTCGATTGATCGGTCCCGGTGCCAAGATGAGGACATCTTTGCGCGATCGTTTGATTCTGTCGCCGTTCATTCCGAACAAATGCGCGTATTCACGAATGGATGGGAAAAACGCGCTCCGCTGGCGTTCAAACTGAATTCGCAGCAAGTTGATGCAATCGGTCTCTGCGAGTATCTCGTCGAAATTATTGGAGACTTCGACGCCAAGCTTTTCGACATGCGGGGGTATCAACGTCGATGGGCCACACACGATGACCCGCGCGCCAAGTTTTGTCAGTCCCCAAATATTCGAGCGTGCGACGCGGCTGTGCAAAATATCGCCAACCAAAGCCACCGTCAGACCCTTCAAGGACCCACGTTGTTCTCGAATGGTAAAGATATCGAGCAGCGCCTGCGTCGGATGCTCGTGAGTGCCATCACCCGCATTGAGCACACTGGCATTCAAATGCTTGGCCAACAGGTGCGGTGCGCCTGGCGTGGAATGTCGGACGACAACGAGGTCGACCCCCATGGCTTCGATGTTGCGTGCGGTATCGACGAACGTTTCGCCTTTGGAAAGACTGCTTCCCGCTGAAGAAAAGTCGACGGTGTCGGCACTCAACCGCTTCGACGCTAATGCGAAACTCGTCCGTGTGCGCGTTGACGGTTCGAAAAACAAATTCGCGACGACTGTGCCCGCTAGCGCACCTAGTTTTGTCTCGCCAGAGGCGGCCAGTCGCTTGAATTCCGCCGCCTGATCCAAAATCAACGTGATTTCGTCAGCACTTAACTCTTCCAGACCGAGCAAGTGCTTTTTCGACCAATCGTCGCTTAGCGAGTTTCCCAATTCCGAGGCAGCGTTCATTAGCTTGAAATAGATGCACGTGAGTGCATTCCCGTCGTCCTGAGCGAAATCGAATACGTTCGAACCAGAATCTCTAAAGCGACTGCTGGTCGAAGGCGGTGCCTCAGGCTCTAAATTGATCCTAACTTCTCAGCTCCCGCACATCAACAGACGGCCACTCTCAAATTCACTTCCACAGTTTCGAGCGACAAGTCGTTTCAATGTTACTGAATTGAGTCGACTTGAATTTAGGCTATGGTGCCGTGGCTCCTGCGTCTGTGCTGCCGTCAGGCGTGTCGGCAGCTTCGCAAGACTACCTGGCCAAAAGAATCTCGAGCGACGAATTGGACGTCTTCTTGCCCGAGATGAATCTCCATGCGACGAATGGAACTTGGCAGTGCCTCATTTGGGCTCAAATCGGTCGCAGCCCTGCCACAATGTGTGTTGTCATTCCTCGATGGGATTTCCGACAGCATCGATGAGCAACGAAGCATCGATGCCCGGCATGTCGGTAGAACGGCGGACAGCATCGTGATCGGCGATCATCGAGTTCGCAGGATCGGTCGTCGGGGGCCCAACGTATTCAAAATTCGCTGTCAATAAGCCTTCGACAGCCATCTCGCCGGAATCCAGAGTTTCAACATCCGACATCTCAGGGTGCGACTTCGTCACGATGCTGACCCCGGGAACAGTTAAAGATCCGCTCCCTTGGACCTCCATCGACCGCATCCAGTCGGCGGGCATATCGGTTCCCACAAAGTCGAAGAACGAACCGCCAGGCGTGGCAAAGTCAAACACGCTATCGCTTGCCTCAACCAAAACATGCCCTCGGTGACGCTCAAAGCCGTGGGATACGTTGCGTACGAGTGACTGAGATCCGCGTATCGTCGAGCGAACAATTGAGATTCGAAAGCGGTCGCCGGTCGGAATCGCACCTCGAATCCCGATGTGCGATTCTCCCCCAATTTGAAGGCAATTCTCGCTTAGCAGAACAGCTGGACAACTTTGAAGGCGAATCGCCGTCGCGCAGTTGGACAGATTCAAGTTTCGAAAGTGCACATAGCTTCGAATGCGACTATGCGCATTCTGCAGTTGCCACTGAATAGCCGGCCCGAGAGACTGCTGAAGTGGGCGAGACACAGTTGCCTCGCATTCGCGGGCAAACGCACTATTTGCGACAACGAGATCATGGGAGTGAACATCCAACATCACATCATCACTGGCCGGTTTCGAAGTGCTTGTGGCGGATTGCTCCCTGCGAAACCTCACATTTTCGATCAAAACCTGGTCTGCCCGGATTGTCAGTGAGTCGGCCCCCACGACAATTTCAGCGGGCGACTCGCCTGCACCTCTCAGTATGACGGAACCAGCGATTGCAATGTCGGTCGCGGCAAAAGGTCGATTCCCAGACAAATGAATAATGCCATTCGAATCCGGAGGTGGAATTCTCTGCAAAGCTGCCTGGTGGGCATCGGTGGCATCAGACGAATCGGGTGGCTGCACATCATTTTGCTGATGCGGCACCGCCGGGGCCCCCCGAAGCTTCGTGGCAACGTCGCTTGCAATGCTCAACAGGTGGTTTCTCGCCCCCTGATCGACCAGCGTCAGCACGACGCCCGCCATGACCATTACGGTGACAATCAGGACGCTCCAGCGATCTCCAAAGGCCGTCGAAGAGTTTCTCCGAACGCGCGGCAGTGACGAATTAAATGTCGCCCGAAACTGCGACAGCTGCTTGCGACCGCTTCGGCTCAATGTGTGCCAATCGGATTTTGCCTGTTGAATGGTTGTCGGTCGCAGCGCTGGATCTCGACTCGTGAATCGCTGAATCGATTCGGCCAGCCACTGAGGAGTATCAGGAGCCCATTCGCGAACATCGATGACATCTCGCGTTTGATGCGCAGCCAACTTTGCGAGAGGATCGCCTGTCGAAAAGGGCGGTCTCCCAGCCAAGAGTTGCCAAAGCAGGCAACCAAGAGTGTAAAGATCGGATGAAGCGGTCGGGGGATTTCCTGTGCCAATGAGTTCCGGAGCGACCCCTTCATATCTGTCCGGGGAATAGTTGCTGCGAATCGTCAGTTCCGGCCTGGTCGCGGAGACGATTCCAGCATCGACAGCGACGACAACACCATTGACCGTCATCCGGATATTCCACGCACGTAAATCACCATGGACGATTCCCACTTCTTCGAGCGCAGCCAGCCCTCCCAAAATTTGCCGGCCAATCTCAGCAACGATAACAGCAGGAAATCTCCCACGCCGAATCAGCAGATCCGCAAGTGTCGGGCCTGACACATAAAGGCTAAGAGTATTGAGCTGACCGGAAGTCTCATTCCAAGCGTGCGGCACGACTACCGACGGATGTTCAACACGGCTTCCAACCGAAATAAGTTCGGCAAGCCTAGCAGAAACGTCTCGAACCTCTTCGGCGGCAAGGGACAACTGTTTGAGCACACAGCTCTCGGTGCCATCGAGCCTTCGAGCCAAGAACGTCTCACCCACTTCGCCTGCACCAAGCTGGTCGACCAGGAGACATGGACCGACTCGCAATTGTTGGCTGCGACCAGACTCGATGATTCTGGCCTGAAATGTCGTCAATTTGCCGGCTTGAACGAGCGCGTCAATCCAAACCGAGTCAAACGCCGGGAGATCGCGGGCCAGTCTTTTGACACGATGCCGACATCCACGCAGATCCCTCGCCGAGCAGATTTGAAACTCGGAAAGCAATGATTCCAGGTGTGGAGAAGGCGGCTCAAGCACTGCAGCAGGCATCCTTTCCCGCAAACGTGTCCACGAAACGAGGGCGAAACGCGGACGCGGTAGCAATTCGGTGAAGGTTATCCCAGATCAACCTGCACGAGACAAGATGAGACTGCCGAATTGCCTGTTCCGACCAGCTCGCCGGAGCAAACAGTTTGACCATTGGGCTTGCCGGCCAGGCTGGAATCGGCCGCGATTCTGGAAGTTTGGCGGCCAAATCCGGCTGCGATCATGGCGGCCAACTGACCACACGAATTGGGTCCCCCCATTCCGTTCTCCTGCGGCGGCAATGCAGTGTAAATTTGGATCATGGGGCTTTTCATAAGGGATGGATGTTGCAACAATACCCGAGGATCGATATAGGAACGGGCGGCCAGCAGGTCGCAACTAGATTGGTATTCTCACTGGGGGGATCGCATGAACGATGGGGCGGATGAGCTTCAGCTTTCGAGCATCCTAACCTCGACGACAGTCGGCGAAACAACGTTAACAGACGTCCCGATTCTGTCCGGTTCTGACACCATTGCCGCCGCGGCCGGCGAAATGCGTCAGCAAAGCCATGGCAGTGCCGTGGTTTGCGACGACGGGAAGCTGATCGGGATCTTCACCGAGCGCGATTTTTTGCGTGTGATCGCATCGGGAGGAGACATCGATTCGCCGGTTTCCAGCGTGATGACACGAAATCCACAGACCGTGACGACAAGTGACTCTTTATTCGATGCAATACGACTCATGGATGTCGGGGGTTACCGACGTGTCCCTGTGGTCGACACCGACGGTGCACCGGCCGGAATCGTTGACGTTAAAACGGCGACCCACTTTCTCGTCGAACATTTTCCCGCGGCCGTATATAACCAGGCCTCGCAGGCTCAATTGAACGCAAAGAACCGTGAAGGAGCCTGATCGTCCTCTCCCATGACCACGCCATCGACAACCCACCGCATCTTTTTCTTCGCAATAACCGCCGCCATTATCAGCAATATTTTTCCGCGCGGCGCCAGAGAACTGCCAGGAGTTGAAGACTAATGGCTTCGACCGACGTTTCGGCTTCTGAGGAAGTCAACGGTAAGAAACTGGAACAAGTTGAAACTGTTGTCATTCGGTTCTGCGGTGACAGCGGTGACGGCATGCAGCTTGCCGGCTCCCAAATGACCAACGTTTCTGCCGCATTCGGAAATGACGTGAGCACCTTGCCGGATTTTCCAGCGGAAATTCGTGCTCCTGCGGGCTCTTTAGCGGGAGTCAGTGGCTTCCAGCTGAGCTTTTCTGCGCACGATATTTTCACGCCCGGCGACGAGGTTGATACGCTGGTCGCCATGAATCCCGCGGCATTAAAGACGAATCTCCGCGATTTGAAGCGCGGCGGCACATTGATCGTCAATGAAGATGCGTTCGATAAAAGCAACCTCGCGAAAGCTGGCTTTCAGGACAACCCGCTGGAAGATCACGAAGCCCTTTCCGGCTATTCGGTACATCGAGTGCCGATGACCCGACTGACTCGCGACGCCGTCTCGGGACTTGGGTTATCGCAACGCGAGGCCGATCGCTGCCGAAACTTCTTCGCCCTCGGGCTTGTCTATTGGTTGTATGAACGCGATGCGAAACCAACGGAAGACTGGGTCCGCGCCAAATTTGCCAAGAAACCGGAAATTGCCGAAGCCAACCTCCGCGCCCTGAAAGGTGGAGCCAATTACGGCTTTTCGACCGAGGCTTTTACGGTTCACTACCAGGTCGCCAAAGCCAAGCTCGCGCCAGGTAAATATCGAAAAATCACCGGCAACGAAGCAGTCGCATTCGGCTTGGTAACCGCCGCCAAATTGGCAGGAAAAAGCCTGTTTTATGGTGGTTATCCGATCACGCCGGCCAGCGATATTTTGCATGAATTGTCCCGCTTTAAGTCATTCGGCGTTCGGACATTTCAGGCCGAAGATGAAATCGCGGCCATGTCTTCTATCGTGGGTGCGGCCTTCGGAGGTGAATTGGCCGTCACTGCCAGTAGTGGGCCGGGCATCTGCCTCAAAGGGGAGGCGATGGGGCTGGGCCTGATGACTGAGTTACCCATGGTCATTATCGACGTGCAGCGGGGTGGTCCCAGTACAGGCCTGCCGACGAAAACCGAACAGTCGGACCTACTGTTGGCAATGTTCGGCCGCAACGGCGACTCTCCATTGCCGATTGTGGCAGCGCGCAGTCCCGGCGATTGTTTCTACATGATTCAAGAAGCGATGCGCATCGCCGTCGAATATATGGTACCGGTCATCTTTCTTTCCGACGGATACATTGCCAATGGAGCGGAGCCATGGCGTATTCCAGAAGTTTCGGAACTTAAGCCGATCAAGGTGACGCATCCCGCGGATCGCGACGGTGAGGACGAGTTCCTCCCGTACAAGCGAAATGACAAGTTGTCACGACCATGGGCGATTCCCGGTACGGAAGGACTCGAACATCGTGTGGGTGGCTTGGAGAAGGCCGATGTCACCGGCCATGTGGAATACTCCCCCGTCAATCACCAGCATATGACGGAAGTTCGATCGAACAAGGTCGACCGAGTCGCTGACAGCATTCCCGAGCTGGTCGTCGACGGACCGGAATCCGGAAAACTCCTTGTCTTAAGTTGGGGAGGGACCTGGGGGGCTGTTCGAACAGCCGTTCAAAAATGTAACGCCAATGGAGCATCGGTCGCTCATGCCCATTTGCAGTATATCAACCCCTTCCCGAAGAACTTGGGAGATATCATCGGGCGATTCGAGCGAGTGCTTATCCCCGAACTCAACACGGGTCAGTTGCGGCTATTGATTCGTGCCAGGTTTTTGGTCGATGCCGTTGGATATAACAAAGTTCAAGGCAAGCCGTTTCTCGTTAGCGAACTGACTGACCAAATCACATCGATGCTGGAAGACTGAACCCCATGAGTGTTGAACTGCCTGTGTTGTCGGCCAAGGATTTCGCGAGCGACCAAGAGATTCGCTGGTGCCCAAGGTGCGGTGATTACTCGATCTTGGCGCAGATGAAAAAGGTCCTTCCCACTCTCGGTATTCCGCGAGAAAAATTCGTGTTTGTGTCTGGAATTGGCTGCTCGAGCCGATTTCCGTACTACATGAACACCTACGGTTTTCATGGCATCCACGGACGGGCACCAGCCATTGCAACCGGTTTGAAGGTCAGTCGACCAGACTTGCAAGTGTGGGTGATCACCGGTGACGGCGACGCTTTGTCAATCGGTGGAAATCATTTGTTGCACGCAATTCGGCGTAATGTGGGCATCAAAATCATCCTATTCAACAATCAAATCTACGGCCTCACGAAAGGCCAATACTCTCCGACAAGCCCGTTGGGGAAGCGAACCAAGAGTACTCCATTGGGCTCGGTCGACAATCCCCTTAGCCCGATCAGCGTTGCAATTGGCTCGGAAGCAACATTCGTTGCGCGTTCCGTTGATGTCGACATCAAACACCTGACGGAAACCTTGGAACGCGCTGCCCATCACCAGGGCACGGCATTCGTCGAAGTCTACCAAGACTGCAACGTTTTTAACTCTGGCGCATTCTATTACGCCTCCAAGAAAGGCGAAAAGGAAGAAAACGTCGTCTATTTGGAGCACGGCAAGCCCTTGATTTTCGGCAAAAACCGGGACAAAGGGATTCGCGTCAATGAGGGAAATCGACCGGAAGTCGTCGAACTTGGAAGCGGCATTAATGAAGATGATTTGCTGTTCCATGACGAATTGGCGACCGAACCAAGCTTGGCATTTATGCTGGCGAGAATGCGTAGCCCCGAGTTCCCCGAGCCACTCGGAGTGTTTCGCGCAGTCGAAAGACCGGTTTACGATCGGGAAGTCAACGCCCAAATTGTTCAAGCGCAAGAATCGAGCGGCGAAGGCGACCTCACCAAACTATTCCACAGTGGCGACACGTGGACCGTGGAATAACTCATTTGTGAGTGCAATGAACATTTCGTTCAATTCGTCGGAGATCGTCTCATGATCTGTCCCGATTGCGGATATGACAATATCGACGGCGTTGTCGACTGCGAAGCTTGCGGTCAACCGCTCGTTGATTTCGACCCCTCGGGGGGCGAGCTTGAACGGTCGATTACACGCCACTTGGTCGATGTACTTTGCCCCAAAACTCCTGTCTCGATTGAATCGACGTGCACAACGCGCGAAGCAATCCAAACACTGGTTGACAACAAAATCGGCTGTTTGCTGGTCGTGCAATCCGGAACATTAATCGGTGTCTTCTCGGAAAGGGACGTGCTCAACAAGATTTCGACCGATTTGAACCGTCTCGACCAACCCGTGATGGATTTCATGACGTCTTCCCCCCAGACCATCACAAAACACGAAACGATTGCTTATGCCCTCCATGCCATGGACCTGGGTGGATACCGTCATCAACCTGTTGTTGACGAAACCGGGCAACCGACTGGAATCATCTCGATCCGCGACATATTGCGTTTTCTTTGCATTCGCTTCGGCGAGATTCGATCGAAGGCCAGCTAACTGCGACAGATCATCACCATCGCATCGCCATGATTCGGCACGCGAATTCGATTGGTCGACCATTCGGATCCCTGCCTCTCCATCTGTTTCGACAGAAACATGAACATTCTCATTCTCGGACAGGCCGATGCTGCGGAAATGGCGACCGCGCGTGCCGTGTTGGAATCGGGCAACGCGGCAATTGACATTATCCGCAAGTGCGACATTTCCTCGGCGATGTCTCACTGCAAAACGACTGATTCGATTCCAGAGCTTGTCGTCGTATTTCTCGAGTGGCCCGATCAGTTTCCACGGGATCAAGTCGAGCAACTAATCGGTTTGCTTCCTCTTGCAAGATGGGTCGTCTGCTGTGGTGCTTGGTGCGAGTCGATCGGGCGAAACAGCCTCGTTTGGCCGACGGCCATTCGCGTGCCGGCTCGCGATGGCGACATTCGAATTGCCCGAGAGATCGATGTCATCCAAGGCAAAAGAAACTCCCTACCATTAACAGCCTCGCGAGAGGAAGCATACGCGTACGACAATTCCCCCTGCCCTTTGCATGTTGGTAGCAAATTCGCCGTCGAGGTAAGATCGCCCGACCAAGCATACCAGCAATCAATTCTGGATATCCTGCGCAGGCACAACCTAGCATCGATGGACTCGCCTCAACCGGCAGGGCCCGATGTGATTATTTGGGATTTGGATCCGTACGATTCGGGGACGTTTAATCGTGTTCGAGCCTGCTGCGCTGCGGACAACATTCCGATTATTGGAACAATGGGGGTCGTCTACCCCGAAGACTTGCAAGCCCTTACCTCAATCGGCGTTCTCGATGTCATTTCGAAACTGGCGCCGGCAGAACGACTCGTCCGATTGCTCTTGGATTTGCAGGGCCCGATAAACTCGTTGGCCGCTGGATAGGGAAACGCGAGGTTTTCGACCGCCAGAAAGCAACACAATCCGCCGATCTCGGCTTTGGCATTCGGCCGCGATATTGGTCGGACTTTGGGGCTTACGGTTTCGCCTCACAGCGTCGCCCCGCTTGAACGCTGTACGGTTGGAGACTATATTCAAACCGTTCTGCGCGTTCGTATTTGTTGCCTCGGCCCCAATAGGGCCTTCTCCCGTCTCTAGCCTGATGCCCTGCAATTCGCCGCGCTGACAACAAATCGCCAACCAAAAACATACCTATCGCTGATACCAGGAATTCGCAGGTCATGCCCACTGTTGTCGCGATCCGTCAGTCAGACGATCCCCGCGATATTGTCCACCAAGCCGTCCAACATCTCTCGAACGGCGATTTGGTGGCTTTGCCGACAGAAACAGTATACGTTGTCTGCGCAAACGCCTTAAACATCCAGTCAGTCAAGCATCTGAATGATGCCTTGGGCTCGAATGGTGGGCTGACAGTTGCGTTGAAATCGCATGAACAAGCGAGGGATTTTCTCCCGAAGATTTCAACGCTTGGGAAGAAGCTGGCACGACGATGTTGGCCTGGACCTGTGGTCTTATCGTTCGCGTCGGCGGAGGCGGGGGGCATTTTTGATTCACTTCCCCAAGAAACTCGCGAAATCCTGACTGACCAAGGGGAAATCCATTTGCGGGCACCGGCAAACCAGGTTTTTGTCGACGTGGCGAATCTCTTGCCTGCTCCGCTGGTTGTAACGCCCGACTGTAACAAGGAATTCTCCCCAGCACGATCTGCTGATGACATCATCGAGAAATTCGGCCCCAAAATCGAATTCGTTATCGATGCGGGTCACTCGAGATATGGCAACAACTCAACAGTGGTACGCATCGAAAATGGCCATTGGGAGATTGCGACACCGGGAGTGGCCAGCGAAACGACAATTTCTCGGTTGGCCAGCGACGTCTATTTGTTCGTATGCACTGGGAACACATGTCGAAGTCCAATGGCGGAAGGTTTGTTTCGCAAAATCCTTTCCGAAAAGTTAGAATGTCAGGAAGATGAACTTATCGACCGCGGATTTGTGATCGCTTCTGCGGGCATCTCGGCGCCGGTTGGATTTCCCGCCAGCCCCGAATCTGTCGAGTTGCTACAGCAACAAGGAATCGATCTTTGCGGGCATGAGAGCCAGCCATTAACTCCAGAGCTACTGGCACAATCCGACCACATCTTCGCAATGACCCGTGGACATGTGGCCGCAATACTTTCCGGATTCCCAGAGATATCGGAACGGGTCCACTTGCTGGCCCGCAACGGATCAGATATCAGTGACCCGATTGGTGGTGGTATGGAAGACTACCGACGATGCCAGGCTGAAATTGAATCGAACGTGCGAGCCATCATTTCAGAGATCGAGTATCACCCACATTCAAGCTAACAATCCATGAAAATTGCCGTTGCCAGCGACCACCGTGGATTCACGGTGAAAGGCAAGATCCTCACATTCCTTTCCGAGGCGGGTCACGAAGCTATCGACTTCGGGCCGGACAGCCCGAAGAGTGTTGATTACCCCGATTTTGCTGCAAAAGTTGCCAACGCAGTCTCCAATGTCGAGGTTGACCGTGGGATCCTCGTTTGTGGCACGGGAATGGGCATGTGCATCGTCGCCAATAAATTCCAAGGGGTCCGTGCTGCGCCTTGCCACGACGACCTCACTGCCGAAATGAGTAGGCTCCACAACGACGCCAACATCTTGTGTCTCTCGGCAGATCTGCTGGGCGACAGGCTCGTGAACCGTATGGTTGAAATCTGGCTCAAGACGGAATTCGAAGGTGGGCGTCACGCCCGCCGGCTCAAAAAGATTGCCAAGTTTGAGCAGCGTGACTGATTTCAAGCCGCCAAACACTTTTCATGACCTGCGGATCATTGTATCGTCGTGGCGCGGCAAAATGGTGCTTTGCCGGTTGATCCCTAGGGCACTCGAGGATGGAGCTCATGAATCCGGCCGATCTCAAATATGCCAAAACCCATGAATGGATACACGTTGACGGAGACGTTGCAACGATCGGGATTACCGATTTCGCCGTCGCGGCTTTGACCGACTTAGTCTACGTCGATCTTCCCG
>JANQRQ010000363.1 GCA_028284485.1 Planctomycetaceae bacterium
GTTGAATCTTTCAGTCAGAAATCTGCAGGTGATAGTCCTGTAGGCAACCCCACGCGACGTCGACTACAGGCAAAACCGAGGGAGCGTCAATTCGGGTGACTACGATCGCTGGTGATGACGCAATAACAACCCATCATTGGCGTCGTTGAATTGGCTATAACCTGGTTAATCCGGGCGAATGCAAAGATCGGCCGTTAACGATAAATATGACACTTCGGCATCAATTCTCGAAGCCTCGTCGCGCCACTATACGACACTCCGCTGCAATGATTTAAGAGCAGTGACTCGAGATTCGTGAGACTGCGAAGTTGAACAAGGCCTTCATCGCTGATGCTCGTACCTTCAAGGCCCAAATGCTTGAGGCTTGTGAATTTGGCAAGAGTGTCGAGACCTCGATCGGTGACGTTTGTATCGTTGAGGGCTAGCCCTTCAAGATTTGTAATTCCAGTGAGATGCACGAGACCATCATCTGTGACGTCCGTGCCCCTTAGATCCAAAACCACAAGATCCGTGAGATTGCCGAGATGCCGCAACGCAGCATCAGTGACTCCTGCATTGTGGTAAAGTCCGACACGCCGAACTCTGTCCAACTTGATGCCAACTCTTCTCAACCAACCATCCATCCCTGAATCCACCAACCAATCTGGCGAGATCGATTCGTAATCTATGCTCCCTTCCAACCGTTCGATTTCCTGAATCGCGACGTGCCGTTGATAAAGAGGCACAGCCGCCAGCCAGACCGTCACGGCCAGCAGCAGCACGACCACGACTGCGATCACTCGCCAAGGTCGATTTGATTTGGTGGGGGCGTTCATGAGACGGCTCGAAGACTCCGAAAGTTGTCTTCAATTATCGTATCCGCGGATCACGCAGTCCGTAACATCAATCGCCGGCGATGACCGAATGACCGTCCTGTCATTTGGACATCCGGAATCGACAAATAATCGTAGGGCCGGTTCCCACCGGCCAGCCGTTCCAATGCGTTAAATGCCTACACGGCCGGTAGAAACCGGCCCAACTTGGCTTGTTACCACTTCTGGCATTGGCATTAAATCGAACGGAAAAGGCCAATCAGAATGACGGACACAAGACCGGCAAAGATGGCAAACACGAACGTAACTGCCAGTAACCAGTTAGATAGTGGTGTACTTTTCCGGCGAACCACATCATACACTCGGGCTAGAAAGTCTAACGCTTGAGTTAATATGGACGCGGCTACAATCACGAAGCAAAACATAAAAACGAAAGTCCACGGATTCTCGAGTCCAAGCTTGTCAATTAGGGTGCGATGAGCCTCGTCCATCAGTTCGAAGAAGTAATGAAACGGCACACCAGTAATCAGAGCCAATGGCAGCAGCGCAGCGTACGCCTTGACAGGGTGCTTGACACGATCAGCCAGGCCAGTTCGAACCATGAGCCACGCACATGGCATTAGGCCCACCCATAGCCATACCGGGTAAAAAAAACCGACGTCCGGAGTGAGCGATGCTTGTAATAACCCACCCGCAAACATGCCGCCGATAATGAACGACATGACAATCACAAAGCCGAGAATGCCCAGCAGAATATTCGACATCTTATGGTCGCTGCTGTCAGTCATTGTTGCCTATGCACCTTTTCCGTAGCCGATCGCCTTCCTTACTTTTCCTCTTTCCCGCGATTGGTCTCGGAAGAATTTAGTCGTTCCTGTTCGCGCTGTTGCCGACGCTCGATGTCCGAAGCATGTTTCGAGAACGACTCAAATACGTCGCCGACTACTTGATCAGCGAGGCGGCCCAATTCATCCAGAATGAGTAATTCGGCTTCCGGCAACAGTTGCGAACGGGTCGGTTCATATCCGCCGACTGTGTGTGCGTCGGCCGTCGCGATATAGCCGAGATGGCCGTTGGCATAACCCACGATGATGGGAATCGCCCGGTCGGCAATCGCCCGCTCCAGCTTGAAGCCGTATTCCACCATCGGTTCGCCGGGCATTGTCAGCAACAGGTAGGGACCGATTTTCAGAGCCTGCAGTTCTGCAGAGACTCGGCCCGCTTTTCCGGGAAGTTCGACGACGGAATTGGCTATCCGAATGGGGTAATACGGGACCCGCTCGCTTAGTTGTTCACGCGTTACGCTGCGCGACAAAGAACGCACGACGGCGCTGCCCAGGTCGCGGCCCGCCCATTGAATGTCTGCTTCGTCGGCGCAGCGGTAAGGGTACCCGGGAAGGTTCGGGCGGATATCACCGGCACATCCTTGCAGAAACAACGCGCGGGTTTCGTTTCCATAGCACATTTCTACAAACGATTGTGCCTCGCCAGGAAAGTCTGCACTCATTTTGGGATAGCCATCCGGGTAGGGAGGCGAACCTTTGTCGCCCCAAGTGAAAAAGCAGGGGTGACATACCGCATGCATGATGACGGCCAGCGGAGTCAGCGAACGACCATCGTCGAATCGCAGAACTTTGACTCGCGGATCGTTCGGTCCGTCCGGATTGAGACGGACCACGGCCCGCCCGTCGATCACCTTGCGGCGGTTGATGCTAAAGCCGATGTGATCTTCGCCATACCCGACCGAAACGGTGCGCATGTCATCGGCGGCCCGGCGCGAGGCAGCGCCGATCTTGTCGATCAGGTTGCGACCCCACTCGGATCCCGGATCGAACCCCGGCCCCGAGTGATTATGCGACGCAGCAATCAGAACATTCATACGGGGAATACCGGTTTCCGCTTCGATGCGGCCGCGTGCCAGTTGCACCATGTCATTCCAGGCA
>JANQRQ010000001.1 GCA_028284485.1 Planctomycetaceae bacterium
CTTCCGTTTCGACAATTCCTTCCGCCAGGCAGATGGCCGCCTCGTTAATCAGAGGGTAGACCAGCCGCTTCATGATCGTCTTCGATTTTACGGTTTGGCCGTCGGGAAGCCCTTGGTCTTTGCGGTACCGATTGATTTGCCGCGCGATGTGCCGGTTAACTTCTTTGCCGCGGCGTTTTTTGACCAGAATTGATTTCAGCGGCGATTTGCCATTTTCTGGGGCTTCCTCTAGCAAGCCCCAGATCGGAGCAGGTTGCATGCGCTCGCCATACGACTCGAACATATTTTGCGCGACATGTCCGGCCACTTGCAGCCCGACCAGATCGGTCAGTTCCAATGGCCCCATCGGCATACCGAATTCAATGGCCGCCCGTTCGATGGCCAGTGGATCAGCGAGTTCCGTTAATAGATATCCTGCCTCATTCATGTAGGGGGCCAGCAAACGATTCACCAGAAACCCGGGGCAGTCCCCGACAACGATCATTGTTTTGCCGAGTCGTTGCGACAACGCCAATGCGGTGGCGACGGATTCTGGCGACGATTGTTCGGCGCGAATCACCTCGACCAGCGGCATGCGATGAGGAGGATTAAAAAAATGCAGCCCGACGATTCGCTCCGGGTGGGGGATCCCTTGGGCGATGTCGCATACACGCAGAGAGCTCGTATTCGTTGCCAACACCGTACGTTCGTTGGTGGCTTCGGCAAGTTCGCCAAAGACCTGACGTTTAACGTCCAATTCCTCGACAATGGCTTCAATGACGATGTCGGCGTTTTGCAATCCCCGATAATCGGTCGCCGGACTGATATGGTCGAGCGCTTGATCCGCCTGCAGAGGTGTCATTCGACGGCGTTTCGTTTGCGACTTGAGACTCTTGCGGATGGCCTGCATACCAGTTGAAACGAATTCCGGAGTGAGATCTTTCAGCCGCGTCCAGATTCCCTTGCGTGCCATTAACAAGGCAATTCCGGCACCCATGGCACCGGCACCGACCACCGCCCCCTGATTGACGGCCGCCTGATCGGCCAGTTTGCGGAATCCCTCGGGCGGTTTCTTGCCCGCTTCCTGCAGAAAGAATAAGCGGATCAACTCGGCTGTCACCGAATTTTCTGCTAAATCGGCAACGGCTTGTGATTCAGCGCCGAATGCCAACGCATCCGATTCCAATCCGGCACGTAGCGCCACAATAGCGCGCTGTGGAGCCGGGTAATGACCGTGGGTCGTTTTCAGCACGCGCTTTTCCGCGGAGTTGAGAATCATCCCTCGCACGACTCGGTTGGAATTGAGAAATCGCTTCCACATTGATTGTTTCCGGGGACGAAACAATTTCGATTCCGCCACTTTGCGAATTCGATAGTCGTTTAGCGTTTTGAGAATTCTCTGGCCGGCTGAATGCAAACCCTCGGTCGGCACGACATCGTGGACGAGTCCTCGCGATCGGGCCTGATAACCGTTGAGAGTTTTGCCGGTCAGTATCATCGGCAAGGCATCTATTAAACCAATCCGCCTCGGCAAACGAACTGTACCTCCCCATGCTGGAATGATTCCTAGTTGAACTTCGGGAAGACCGAGCGAAGTCTTGGTGTGGTGGTCCGCCAATCGGTAACGGCACGCCATCGCAAATTCCAAACCACCACCTAGGCATGCGCCGGAAATCAATGCAACCGTCGGTATTTGCAGGCTTTCCAGTTCGGCGAAGACTTGTTGACCGTATTCAGAAATCTGGCGGGCGTCTTCAGCGGTAGCAAGACTTTGCAGTTCTTGAATGTCAGCGCCGGCAATGAAGTTACCGGGCTTCTTGCTGATAAATAGAACACCCCTTAAATCTTCACGCACTCGAAGCTGACCGAGCAGTTCAGCCAATTCTTCAAGGGTCGTTCGGGAAAGCGCATTCACCGGACGATCCTGCCGATCGATGTGAACGGTCAAGATGCCATCTTGCGGATCGTCGGGATGCCACATGGCAGGCATGATCTTTCCTTATCGTTGCGAGTGTTTAAGCAGCATTCGAAAGTCGTTCCACAATCACGGCCGCTCCCTGACCGCCGCCAACGCACAATGTTGCAAGGCCTGTATGCAAGTTTCGTCGCTCAAGTTCGCCCAAGAGTGTCAGTACGAGTCGCGTACCGGTCGCACCAACTGGATGCCCCAGCGCGATCGCTCCGCCATTGACGTTCAGCTTTTCCATGTCAATCGGGCCGAGACGCGATGCGGCCTCGCCACACTCCGATGATCGCGATTCGAAACACCGTAAACAGGCCAGTACCTGAGCAGCGAAAGCCTCGTTCAGTTCCACGAGTTCCATTTGATCGATCTTCATGTCGGTTTGCTCGAGTGCTCGGGCAGATGCAAAGACCGGCCCCAGCCCCATGCGTGCCGGATCGCATCCCGCATACGCGTATCCGCGGATTCTGCCAATCGGCTGAAGACCAGCCGCAGCGGCCTGCTCGGCCTCCATGACCAATAGCGCCACTGCACCATCGGTGACCTGGCACGAATTGCCGACAGTGACAGTGCCCCAACGTCGGTCGAAATACGGTTTAAGTTTCCCGAGTGCTGCCAGCGATTGATCTTCGCGAGGTCCAATGTCGTGCATGACCGGCGCGGAATCGGGTGCCGGATAGAGAGTCATTGTTTCGTCTTGCAATCGCCCGGTTTGCCAGGCTTCGACGGCCCGCTCATGGCTGGCAAGTGCAAATGCATCCTGTTCATCGCGATCGATGTCAAACTCGCGTGCCAGTTTCTCGGCGGTATCTCCCATAATCAATCCCGAAACAGGATCGGTCAGGCCGAGCTTCAGGCCGATTTCCGGTTCCAAATCGCTCAATCGAAACTTCGAAATCGCTGCGAGCTTCTGGCCGAACCCTCGTGCGCGAGCCAGATTTAGCAACTTGTCGGCGGTCCGCTTTTTGTAGAACAACGGAACGTTGCTCATCGAATCGACGCCGACGGCGACAACGCTTTTCGCGCGGCCGCTTGCGATCAAATCGACAGCCTGAGTCAACGATTCGATGCCGCTGGCGCAGTTGCGATTTACGGTATGGGCGATGCGATCGCGCGGAATGCCGGCTCGCAATGCAATCACGCGGGCCACGTTGGCCGCATCGGCCGGTGACGCGACGTTGCCGGCGATCAATTCGTCAACTTCGGTGGGGTCCACGTCGAAGCGTTCCAGCAGTTCGCGTACAACGAGCCGCCCAAGTTCCTGGGCCGGTGTTTGCGACAACTGTGCGCCGGCTTTGACAAATGGGGTTCGTACTCCGCCGACGATGACCGCTTCGGGCATTCCTGATTTCCTTGGAAGATTCAAATATGTTGTTGCAAGCAAGCGCAATCGATAAGAATGCGCAGATCGACAACCGCATCAATTATGCGTCGGACGGACTGCGAAGCAAGTTCCACAGTTGTATCTCGCCGCCCCGATTCCGAATTCGTCTTTCCGCTGCGGTTGTGAGAACGACAACCAAAGTCTGCTCGATGCACTGAGTGCTCCACAAAGTCAGCAGCACCTTTGCTCCTTTGAAGACTCGGTAGAGAGCGTCCCAACAAACCATCAGGCGCAAAAAAACCGGCCCGATGCCCTGAGGCACGGGACCGGTTGATCTTACATCAGCTATTCAGCAACGCCGCCGCTAGCGACTTATGTCAAGTAGCAGTCCGCGCTGCGTTCATTAATTACTGTGCCTTTTCCTTTTTGATCTTGCCGTGGAAACCGGCCTTGTTCAAGGCGTTGACGACAGCCATGACGTTGATGTCCTTCCCTGTCACCGTCACGGTCTTGGCGTCTTTGTCGACGGTGACCTCGCCATCCTTTGCGCCCTTCTTGACAGCCTCGTCTGCCGCCTTGACGCACATTCCACAGCAGAGGTGCACACCCGTCAACACCACTTCGTCAGCCTTGTCGCCTTTTTTGGCGCCCGATTTTGGCATTCCAACTTTCTTGTCGTCGTGCTTGGCTGTGCCGTGGAAGCCGGCTTTCGTCAGAGCCCGCAGACCGGCCTTAACGCCTTTGTTGTCGGCGGCTTGGAATGTCACCGTCTTGGCATCACGATCGCATTTGACTTCGGAAGCCCCTTCCACCTTTTCAAAGGCGGCACCGACTGCTTTCAGACATGCGCCACAGCAAAGATGAACACCTTCTACGGTCACTTCGCCGGCTTGAATGGTTGCGGCAGACATACCGACCAACAGCCCTAACATCGCAGCAACTTTTGTAACTCTCATGGCGCCTCTCTCCCGGTTTCAGCCCTGTTCGAAAATGACAACTTATTGATTTCATCCGATGCGACTATTATGATCGTCGCCGAATTGGCAGTCAAACAGATTCGGCTCCGGTAATGGTTTTCAGGAAGATCGCTGGGGCCTGATATTTCTGCCGAATCGGCCGAAAAGTCGCACTTTCTGACCCGTTATGCCATGCGAGATTGTCATGCCACAGCGACCACCGATCATTCTGATCGTGTGCATACTCATGGGAGGATGTGTGCTCATCGCCTCGTCAATCGGCTGCGGAGACCTCACTCCGACAGATCAAGGTTCGCTGCACACGGCGGATGAACCGACTGACAGCAATAACTCAGATTCATCAGCCACCGGTTCCGATGCACCTCGTTCAACCTCAGCGACGCCGTCAACTAGCGTTTCACTCGACATTGCCGATTGGGATGAAGCACAGACGGTCATTAAACAGCACAAGGGCAAAGTGGTCGTCGTCGACATTTGGACGACGACATGTTTGACCTGCATTGAAGAGTTTCCCAACTTTGTTCAACTGCAGCGGGACTACGGTGATCAGGGGTTGGTCTGCGTTTCGCTCAACTGCGATTTCGATGGCATTGAATCAAAACCGCCGGACTACTACCGGCAGCGCGTCGAGCAGTTTCTCGTAAAGCAAAAGGCGGAGTTTCCCAACATTCTGTTGGCTGAACCGTTTCTGGATTTCCTTGATGAAATCGAATTGTCGTCAACGCCAGCAATTTTGGTTTATGGTCGAGACGGGAAAGTCGCCAAGCGATTCGATAACGACAACATCTCCAAGGCTGCTGACGAATATCAAATGAGCGACGTCCGTAATTTGGTCGAACAATTGTTGAGCGGGCAACCGAATGCCACGTCATCGTAGTTCGATTGATACAGGTTGCGTCTCCCGGATTGCTGCACATCAATCGGTCCGCTGAAACACTTTGCCAAACACGTGCGGATCGGGCATTTCTTCAGGTTCGAATTCGCGGCCCTGGCAGTATTCGGTGACATCGACAAAACGTGCCTCGTTGTCGCTCGACTCGTACCCAGCCATCAGGACGGCCATCGTGTCCCAAGCCATTAGCGCGCCGGATTGCGGGTAACGGTCCGCTTGCAACGCGCAATCGACCGCGTCGCTCATTTCGTTGACATATCCGTGTGCGTGGAACTGGTTCGGTCGGGGAAAACTGGTACCCTGAGGCGTCGGCAGCTTTTCGCGAAATAAAAGATTTCCGGCGGCGGAACCGTCGGGCAGGAACAATTCGTTTTCGTTATTCGGATTCACCCGGATATCGTATTGAGCGCTGTCGGTGATTATCGAAAGCTCGTTGCGGATGCCGCTGATACTCAAATCATGGCCGACGAGTTCCGCGACAGTTTGGTCGTCGAAGACGACGGTGATTCGGCCGAAATCGTCGACGTTTTGGATCACACGAAAGTGTTCTCCCGATTCGGGAGGCTGATGCTTCAGCACTTGAAGAGCAACCGCAGAAACTTTTTGAGGGCGAATGGGACGACCGTTCCGCAGGATGCCTTCCACCTGCTTGAGAAACAGGCACGGGCCTAGTGGATGGCAGGCCTTATTGAATAGCGCCCCACCGCCCGACAATGTCGGGGTATCATAAGCCGGTGCATGCGATCCCTGATGGGCGCACACCCCGCGCTGATACAGGACCTTCCCTTTGCCAACCTGCTGCGATTCAATGAGAAGCTCGATGAGACCTTTCACGCCGTCGAGATAGACGAAGTCCTCGGCATATAGCAGTTTTGAGCCGCTCTCTCTGACCGCATCGAGTACCGTTTCCAGGTACTGCATCGATTCCCGCTTGCGAGTTGCGGAATCGGCTGTGCGTCCTTCCTGATATCCCGGCCAAATGACGGGCGGCTTTTCGAGTACAATGACCGGAACTCCGGCCTGGGCAGCCTCGATGGTATAAGGACCATGGGCAAAATTGGCGCAGGCAATATTGTCGATATCGGGACTAATGGTCTCGACCATTTCTTCATGACTTTCGAATGGCTGAGAAATGCCATGCTCGGACGCGAAACGCTGAGCATTCTCGAGCCGCCCCGAAGTCACCCCCGCCAAATCAATGGTCACGCCATTCTTATGAGGAATCATGCTGTAGGTTCGCGCGGAGTAGTCGGCTGCAAATCCCGTCCCGTTGATTGTGACTTTGACGGATTCGTAATTCATGAGTTGTTGGTCCTATCCAAATTGATCGAACTGGAATTTGCGGATATCGCCGTTATTTGCAATCAATGCGCTGATAACGGTTGTCGAAATCGATCCCTGCCGCCTGTCGTTGGAGGTTATCCATCGTGCGCTTCGCGTTCCAGTCGCGCGCATCGAGATTTTACGCTTGTTGACATGGTATTTTTGCGGTTCTAATATCGGCGAAACCATAGCAAAGCGGACAATGATCCCGCGGTTGCCGATCTGCTAACCAAAAAGCGATACGGCAAACGACAGTACCAATCAGTCAATGACAATCACCGAGGACGACGGTCAATCGACACGAAAGCGGGTCGACAAATTCAGTTTCTGATCTGCTTCGGAAGGAGAACGCCACAATGAGTACTGAATCTAGCGGCTCCATTGAGAATGTTCTGCATGAGGGACGAAAGTTTCCCCCGTCTACAGACTTTGCCTCAAATGCAAATATCGCTTCGGAAGCCGAGTATCAGCAAATGTGGGATCGTGCGAAGGACGACCCGGCCGGCTTTTGGGGTGAAATGGCGGAGAATCTCGATTGGTTTCGCCCATACGATTCGGTACTCGATGGCCAAATGCCGGAAACGAAGTGGTTCTTGGGCGGCAAGATTAATGCATCCTACAACTGTCTCGACCGTCATCTCGACAGTTGGCGCAAAAATAAAGCGGCAATCATTTGGGAAGGAGAACCGGGGGATACCCGAGTCCTGCGATACCAAGACTTGCATCGCGAAGTCTGCAAATTTGCAAACGTCTTGAAGAAGCTAGGCGTGGAGACGGGCGATCGTGTCACGCTTTATATGCCGATGATTCCCGAATTGGCGATCGCCATGCTGGCGTGTGCTCGCATCGGGGCACCGCATTCAATCATCTTCGGCGGATTCAGTGCTGACGCGGTGGCCGACCGCAACAACGATGCCCAGGCGAAACTGGTCGTCACCGCCGATGGTGGCTGGCGACGCGGAAAGGAAGTGCCTCTTAAGGCTGCGGTCGATGAGAGTCTCGAACGATCGCCTTCCGTCGAAAAAGTCGTCGTCGTGCGAAGGACCGGCCAGGAAGTCGACATGGTTCCTGATCGGGATTATTGGTGGCACGAAATGATGGAAGGAGCTTCGGCAGAATGCGAGCCGGAGCAACTCGACGCAGAACATCCGCTGTTCATTTTGTATACCTCCGGTAGTACCGGTAAGCCAAAGGGCGTATTGCACACGACCGGCGGATATCTACTCGGCACAACAATGACCTCCAAATGGGTCTTCGATTTGAAGGACGACGATACCTATTGGTGTACTGCCGACATCGGTTGGGTCACCGGGCACAGTTACATCGTTTATGGCCCGCTTTCCAATGGTGCAACAACGATCATGTATGAAGGGGCACCGAACTGGCCTGACGAGGGTCGTTTCTGGCAAATGGTCGAAAAGTATCAGGTCAACATCTTTTATACGGCGCCGACGGCCATTCGTGCGTTCGTAAAGTGGGGCGATAATTGGCCAAATCAATACGACCTGTCGAGTTTGCGGTTGTTGGGAACGGTGGGTGAGCCGATCAATCCCGAAGCTTGGATGTGGTATCACCGGGTCATTGGCCAGGAAGCGTGCCCGATTGTCGATACCTGGTGGCAAACTGAAACAGGCGGCATCATGCTCAGTCCGCTACCGGGCGTCACTGCAACCAAGCCGGGCAGTTGCACGAAACCGTTGCCCGGAGTTGTTCCCGATATTGTCACCAAAGAGGGCGCCAGCCTGGGCGACAACGAAGGGGGGTTGTTGGTAATGAGGCAGCCTTGGCCGTCGATGCTGCGAACGTTGTACGGCGACCACGACCGATTTCTACAGGTCTATTTCAGCGAAATTGAAGGCTGTTATTTTGCGGGCGACGGAGCGCGTCGCGACGAAGACGGCTACTATTGGATTATGGGCCGTGTCGATGATGTGCTGAATGTTTCCGGACATCGGCTGAGCACCATGGAAGTGGAGAGTGCTTTGGTCTCGCATGAATTGGTGGCCGAGGCGGCTGTCGTGGGGTTTCCACACGATCTCAAAGGAGAAGGGATCTGCTGTTTCGTCACGCTGACGTCAGCCGACGGTCCGGAAGAATTAAAAGACGAATTGAAAGCACACGTGCGCAAGCAAATCGGTGCGATCGCCACTCCGGACATGATTCGATTCACAAATGCATTGCCCAAGACGCGTAGCGGGAAGATCATGCGGCGTCTGTTACGAGACATTGCCGCCGGTCGCGAAGAAGTGGGAGACACCACAACCTTAGAGGACTTCACTGTGTTGGCCCGTTTGCGCGAGCATAACGAGTGACGTCATAGGTTCGAGCCACGAAAGAGAATGATGCGCGGATGTGAACGGCACTCGTAATCGGCCGAGCCTTTGCTCTAGCGACGACGCCACAAAAAAAAGCGGCAGCCTGCGGGGAACAGCGATCCGCAGGCTGCCGATTTTTTATGGACATCACTCGGGAAAGATAACTCCTATGGATATTTCACCTATCGGAAGAATGTCAGTTCGAATTGAGTGAAATCACTCTGCTCGCGCCATTCCTGAATGGATTCGAACTCCGCTGCCTTTTGCACGCGTCGTTTTCAATCTGCGGGCGCGAACCAGTGAAAACGTGCAGCCCCTGATACTCTACAGTATCGCATAGGATCTCTGCCGACAGAGTCACTAGTGACATCCATAAAACGAGCGTTTATGATGATTAACAGGGAAAGAATACGCTGAATTCGTCCCTAGAGCGTGTCCAGATTTGATATAGCGACGACCGAGTTGTTTTCGACGCCACTCACAGTGCGCCAGCCGCTACAGTCAAACTCGACAAGGTCGAGTCGCAACGAATTTTAGATTCGAGTTAATCTCGATTGGCCACAATGTTGCAGCGAATTGTCATACAAATTTCAGTGATCCTTCCACTGGTTGCAACATCGCCTTTATTGGCGATGGAGCCCGATCTCGATTTCTTTGAAAAGAAGATTCGACCGGTGCTGGTCGAGCACTGTTACAAGTGTCATTCCACCGGCGCGAAAAAGATTCAAGGCAATTTGGTGCTTGATTCGCGCAAGGGGGTTCGGCGAGGCGGTGACTCCGGTCCGGCCGTCGTTCCGAATAATATCGACGAAAGCTTGATACTCGGCGCCATTCGCTACGAAGATTACGAAATGCCGCCTTCGGGTCAACTTCCTGAAACGGTGATTGCTGACTTCGAAACTTGGATCAAAATGGGGGCTCCCGATCCGCGGGATGCAACGTCCATCCCGGTCGATGATGGGCCTGATAAGGACGTGCAGGATCTTTGGTCGCTGCAACCATTGAAAGTGCCGTCCCGTCCATCGATTCACAATTCCGATTGGGCATTCACTGAGATCGACCGATTTGTTTTGGCCCGTTTGGAAAAGAATGGGCTGCAACCGACGGATGACGCGTCCAAACGCACTCTCATCCGCCGAGCATATTTTGATCTTCTTGGGCTACCTCCTTCATCGGAAGAAGTCGAAGAATTTGTGCATGATGATTCGCCGGACGCGTTTGTGCATCTCGTCGACCGGTTGCTGGAATCGCCGCACTTCGGGGAGCGTTGGGGGCGGCACTGGCTGGATGTCGTGCGCTTTGCCGAATCGTCGGGTGGCGGCCGCACACGGGTTTTCGATGCCGCGTGGCGATACCGCGACTATGTCATCGACTCTTACAACAACGATAAGCCGTTCGATCGATTTCTCGCCGAGCAGATCGCCGGCGACTTGCTGCCGTACAATTCGCTGGCCGAGCGAAACGACAATTTGACAGCGACCGGCTTTTTGGTACTGGGGCCGACCAACTACGAATTGCAGGACAAGGAATTGTTGCGCATGGAGGTCGTCGATGAGCAAATCGACACGATCGGTCGCACATTCCTGGGAATGACAATCGGGTGCGCGCGCTGCCACGACCATAAGTTCGACCCGGTACCAACATCTGATTACTACGCACTGGCCGGAATATTTCGCAGCACCAAGACGTTGATTCACGCGAATGTATCGAACTTTGTAGAACGAGAACTGCCCGTCGATGCCAACCACGCCCAAGCAATCGCCGACTACCAAAAGACGGTCAAGCCAGTTCAAGACAAAGTCAATGCACTGAGTGCAGACTTAAAAAACCTGCAGGCCCAGATCGGCGGGGATCGCAATTCGTATCGTGTCGGTGAATTGGCCGGTATCGTGGTCGACGATGCCGATGCCCAATATTCCGGCTCCTGGTCATCGAGCCAGTCAGTCGGCCCGTTTGTCGAAGACGGTTATCGACACGCTGGAGCCGGATCGCAAACAGCACGGTTCGCCGTACCCGTTCAGAAGGGCGGCCGATTCGAAGTGCGCCTGACATATACTGCTCATCCAAATCGAGCGACGAACGTTCCGGTAACGATTCATCATACGACCGGAAAGGTCACCCGAAAGGTCAACCAAAGCCGGGTTCCGCCGATTGATGGCATCGCGGTTTCGTTGGGAACGTATTCTTTTGACGCCGACAACCACGCGATCGTTGAAATATCGACGACGGATGTCGATGGCGTCGCCATCGCCGATGCCGTGCAGTTGTTGCCAGCCGATCGGGAGGGGGTGATCTCTTCCCTTCTCGAAAAGGAAGAAACATCAAACGACGTCGACCAGAAAAGGACTGAGCAGCAGATTGCCGCTGCTTCCCGCGAATTGAAGCAACTGCAAACGCGGCTCAAGAGCATGCAAAAGCAGGCACCGACTCCGGCACCCAAAGTGATGTCCGTGGAAGAGGAGAGTGAACCAGAAGACTACAACATTTGCATTCGCGGGAACGTCCATAATCTCGGAGACAGTATCGCGCGGGGTTACCTTTCCGCCATCGATTCGGTTGAGGCACTGCCAATTCCCGATGCGCAAAGCGGGCGGCTACAACTCACACAATGGATGACCTCGCCGCAGCATCCGTTGACAGCCCGCGTTTATTGCAATCGAGTGTGGCATCATTTGTTTGGTGCCGGGCTTGTCCGAACGCCGGACAATTTCGGCAGTATGGGGGAACAACCATCCCATCCGGAATTGTTGGACTGGCTGGCGATTCGGTTTATGCAGCAAGGTTGGTCGACGAAAACATTGATTCGCGAAATGATGCTTTCGCGTGTCTATCAGTTAAGCAGCGAACAAGACACACCCGCAGTACAAGTGGATCCCGAAAACCGCTTCCTGTCACGCATGAATCGCCGGCGGCTCGAGGCTGAGGCGATTCGGGATGCGATTCTCCTGATTAGCGGCCAACTCGATGAGGAGTCGCGAGGATCGGCCATTCCAGCCGGAACAAAGACCGAGTTTGGTTATGAATTTCGCACCCTGCGACGCAGCGTTTATGTTCCCGTGTTTCGTAACACGCTGCATGGGCTGTTTGAAGTCTTCGACTTTGCCGACCCGAATATTGTGGTCGGTCGGCGAAACACCAGCACCTTGGCAACGCAAGCGTTGTACTTGATGAATAGCCCCTTCGTGTTGGAGCAATCGCGCTATGCAGCCGAGCGACTGCTAGCCGTTCCCGATATCAGCCGCACCGAGAGAATTACTATCGCACATCAGCGAATGCTAGGACGTCCGCCAACCGATGTCGAACTTCGTTTGTCGCTAGAGTACCTTGAGAAATCTTCGTCGGGTCAGGACGATCTTGCCCGTTGGACGAATCTCTGTCAATCGTTGTTTTCCTGTATCGATTTTCGCTATCTCGAATAGAATCGGGCTATCGCGGTTCATGTTGTTGAGAGTAGGATGTGGGCATGACGTTTCCAACTACGCAAAATACAACTCGCCGACAATTGCTGAAGTCGACCGCATGTGGCTTTGGCTATATGGCGATGGCCGGCTTGGCTTCGGAAGCAGCGGCAGCAACGCAGAGCGCACTGGCGGAAAAGCAGCCGCATCATGCACCTCGCGCGAAACGCGTCATCTTCGTCTTTATGCAGGGCGGGCCGAGCCAGGTCGATACCTACGACCCCAAGCCCCGCCTCGATAAGGACGACGGCAAAGCTATCGAGTTTGACGTGGCCCGCACCCGGATGGTTTCTGCTGAGAAGCTGATGAAATCTCCCTGGAAGTTTCGCCGGTACGGGGAGTGTGGACAGCCCGTATCGGAATTGTTTCCTCACATGGCGAAGCACGTCGATGATTATTGCGTGATTCGCAGCATGCATACCGAGGGGGTTGCCCATGGTCCGGCAACCTTATTTCTGCATACTGGCGCAACGAACCTGATCCGTCCCGCAGTCGGCTCGTGGATTACGTACGGATTGGGAACCGAGAACCAGAATCTGCCCGGGTTCGTGACGGTTAATCCGCCGGCCAGCAAAGGCGGTCCACGGAATTACGCGAACGCGTTTCTGCCCACGATGTATCAGGGAACGGCCATCGGTCGTGCGGGTGTTCCGGTCACGCAGGCGCAATTCCGCCATGTGGCAAATGCACGTCTTTCGACCGAAGTCCAGAAGAACCAAATCGACTTCTTACAGTCTCTCAACCGTGAACAACTGCGACGTGCCGCCGGCGATGACGAACTCGAAGCCACCATCGAATCTTTCGAATTGGCTTGGCGAATGCAGTCTAATGCACCGGGGTTGACCGATCTTTCGGGTGAATCGAAAGCCACATTACAAATGTATGGCATCGGTCAAAAGGAAACCGATGATTTCGGCCGACAGTGCCTCATGGCGCGGCGTATGGCCGAGGCCGGTGTTCGTTATGTCCAAATCAACTACTCCGACAACGCCGCTACACCACGTTGGGATCAACATTCCAATTTGAAGAAGCACGAAGAACACGCCCTGGCAACCGATCTTCCCGTCGCCGGCCTTCTCACCGATTTGAAGGCGCGCGGCCTTTTGGAAGATACGCTCGTATGGTGGGGAGGCGAATTCGGCCGCACACCATACGGCCAAAATAACGATGGCCGAGATCACAATCCCAAAGGATTTACGGTGTGGTTGGCAGGTGGAGGCGTCCGCCCCGGCATGGCTTACGGCGAGACCGACGAATTCGGTTACAAGGCCGTGCGCAACAAGGTGCATATGCACGATTTGCATGCCACAATCATGCACTTAATGGGACTGGACCACGAACGCTTGACTTATCGTTACGCGGGTCGCGACTTCCGCTTGACCGACGTGCATGGTCAGGTCGTTCACGACATTATCGCCTGACGGCGGCGCGAAGGCCGCGTCAATTCGTTGTACCGGCCGCCGAATTTTCGCGATTTGTCGCCGCTTCCATAATGGCCTGCTCTGTGAATTCGCCGCGCCGAAACATACCGGTCACGCGTCCTTCGCACAAAACCAAAATGCGATCGCATAACGTGATCAATTCCGGTAGTTCACTGGACGTGACGATAATGCCCAGGCCGTCTCTGCACAGCCGGTCGATCAGCCGGTAAAGCTCTGCCTTGGCACCAACGTCGATTCCCCTTGTGGGGTCGTCCAGCAAAAGAACTTTGGGTTTCGTCCGCAACCAGCGCGCGATAATGCATTTTTGCTGGTTCCCGCCACTCAGGTTCGTAACCGCGGTTTCAGTGCCGGCCGTTTTAATCCCCAAGGTTTCGATCGACTCCGTCGCCAACTTCTGCTCTTTCGTACGAGAGACGAATTGCAGACTTAAAGCTTCTTGCAGAGTACAAATGGTAATGTTGTCGCGCACGGTCATATGACTGAATAATCCGAGCCGCTTTCGGTCTTCGGTCACCAATGCCATTCCCGCACGCGTTGCCTCAGCTGGGTGACCAAAACAAACGCGCTGCCCGTCGAGGAGGATCGTCCCGTCAGGCGGTTCGGGACTTGTGCCAAACAGCGACTCCAACAGTTCAGTCCGTCCCGCCCCCATCAATCCGGCAATTCCCAGCACTTCGCCGCGCCGCAGTGAAAAGCTGATGTCCGACAGCCTCCATTGGCGCGCATGACCGGTCCAGGGCAAATAAAGGCTTTGCACATCGAGCACGACGTCACCCGGTGCGCGGCTATCTCCCAAATCGACTTCCTCGATCTCGCGACCGACCAACAGGTGCGTCACTTCTTTGGGATTCGTTTCCGAACGATCGAGCGTACTGACCAGTTTGCCGTCCCGGAGTACGGTAATACGGTCCGACAGTTGAAACACCTCGTCCATCTTATGCGAGATGTACAAAATCGTAACTCCGCGCGAACGGAGTCGCTCGATAATCAAAAATAGCCGCTCGACTTCGGCTTCGGTTAGCGCGCTGGTCGGCTCATCCATAATCAAGATTTCGGCCGCCAGCGAAAGTGCCTTAGCGATTTCGACCAATTGCTGGTCGCCGACGCGCAAATCGCGTACCGGTTGCTTCGGATCAATTCGGCATTGCAGTTGTGCGAACAGCTCTGCAGCCTCGCATTCCATCTCACGGTCGTCCAACAGGCCCAATCTTGTTCGCTTCTCTCGGCCCAGGAAGATATTGGCCGCGACTGAAAGCTCTTCCACCAAATTCAATTCCTGGTGAATAATGCTGACGCCTTGCTGTTCTGCGGCGCGAGGTCCCGAAAACGAAACCGGCTTCCCCCGGAGCCGCACTTCACCGTCGTAACTGGTGATGACACCGGAAAGGACCTTCATCAAAGTGCTTTTGCCGGCACCGTTCTCGCCGACGATGGCATGGAACTCTCCTTTGTTAATGCTGGCCGACACACGATCGAGCGCAACAACGCCGGGAAACCGCTTGGTGACACCGTCGATTTCGATAAAAGGAGTGGCGTCTGTCATGAATTTCGCTACTGCTCGATTGTCGCGTCTGGAAGTATGCGACCGAGTCGCCGGACGCCGCCGCGTGTGACATCTGTTTGTCGTAGATCGACCGATTCAATTTGTGTCACAACGCCGAGGTATTCCAAGCCGTCGTCGTTAATGGCTGTCCCCGATAGGCTCAGTTCTTTGAGGTCGGGTATGTGGCTGAGATAGACCGCGAGTTGTTTCAAATCGGAATTGGCAAACGAAGAGTCGCTGAGTTCGACGCGTCGTCCGTTTTCAATGGGCGATACAACGCCGCCCACCTGTTCGATCACGGCCAATGCTTTCCGCTGGCGATAGACCGGTACTGCATGGTCCAAACCGATGGTCGTCGCAACGACCAAGCAGGCC
>JANQRQ010000027.1 GCA_028284485.1 Planctomycetaceae bacterium
TGGAACCGAGCTGGTCCGATTGCGCAAACAGCAATCGGTTATGAACCAGCGGCTGAGTCAGATCGAAGGCGAGTTAAAACAAACATCGCGCGACCTCGAAAGCTTTGAGCACGAGTTCACCGAACAACAACAAAAACTGCAGTCCTGGCAGGAACGAATCGACGGTTTGGTCACCGAGAACAAGTCGCGACAGGAACAGATCGAGCAAGGCCGTTCACAGATGCTCGAATTCGTACAACAAATCTCACAACTGAGTAACCGAACTGAAACGCTCGAATCGCAAATTGAATCTGCGGCCTCATCAATCGAACGTTCTGAAAGTCAGGTTAGAGTCATCGAACAACGTATCGCCGAATGTCGTGCGAAACATTCCCAGGCCGAGGCAAAATTCGACGAGGCGAAGAATCAGGCTGCCTTACTGGACAACCGCATCGTCGAAGCCAGAGAAAATCGAGACACAAGCCAGCAGGAGTTGGATAACTGTGTATCGAATTTAGCCGAAATGCGGGAACAGCGAACCGGTGGGCAGGCTCGGCTAACCGTCCTCGAGGACTTGGAATCGCGCCAGGAAGGATTGGGGATCGGGGTCAAAGAGATCCTAAGCCGTGCGCGCACGTCTCAATATCCGCCGTGGAATCGGATAGTCGGTAGTGTAGCCGACTTGATTGAAGCCGACGTCGAACATGCGGCACTGTTGGAGGTGGCGCTGGGCAACCGTTCTCAATTGATCGTGCTTGACGAACTCGCTCCGCTCATCGAATACATCAATAGCGAGCAGTGCCAGATATCGGGTCGTGTCGGCTTCGTGGCGACATCCGCAGAGGGCGACAAATCGACAGAATCCTCGTCGGAACGTGCGGCGGTCGATTTGGCCGGGGAACCGGGCGTCGTCATGCGAGCCGACAAACTGGTTACAGAGGCTTCGGCGGCTCCTGAATTGGCCGAGCACCTTTTGGGAGACACCTGGGTTGTAGAAACTCTTGATGACGCTCGGGCCTTATCTGCACGCCATTCTCACTCGTGCCGCTTTGTAACGCTGCAGGGAGAGGTACTGGATTCCGGGGATACGCTGTATGTCGGTGCGATTCATCGCGAAACGGCAATCGTGTCGCGAAAGAGCGAACTCCGTCGACTGAAAACCGATTTGCAACGCCTTGAACGAAAGATTGCCGAAGAAGAACGAACGGCAGAACGGCTGAAGCAAGGCTTTCAAACAGCCGAAGCTCGATTGAACGAGATCATGGCGAAAAAAATCCAACAGGCTGACGAGCTCTCCCGGTTCGAAGCCGATTGGAAGCAGCAAACCGAGCAACTCAAGGCACTCGAAGATGACAAAACGCATGTTGCTCGAGAAACAACGCGTGGGAAGGCGCAACACGCGGAACTGCTTGCAGAGCGCGACGCTGTGCAAATGCAGCGGGCAACCATTGATGAGGAACGGATCAGCCTGCAAGCGACGATTGACGAAAACGAACGCGAAGTTCTGCGGCATGAGCATCGGTTGGGGACGATTTCCGAACGCTATCAGGATGAAAAGCTGAACCTCGCAAAGAAAGAGGAGCGATTGTCGGGATTGCGGTCCGAGCATCAAAGATTGCAAGACGAATTGCAGCAACGGCAAATACAGCGCGACGAAGCTCATCGCCGGCTTCAAGCCGCCCTTGAAAAGCGTCGGCATACGGTCCTGCAGATCCTTAACGCGACGGCGATCCTCTCCGAGAAGCATCTGGTTCAAGAGGGACTCGCTCGGGAAATTTCGTCGGTGATGGAGCAGAAGGCGGAAGTCCGCAGTCGCAAGTCACAACTGGCTGCCGAGGAAAGCAAGATCCGGCAGCAACGACGACAAGTCAGTGAGCAACAGCATAGTGAAGAGATTCGTGGCCGCGACATTCGACATCAGATTGCAACACTTGAAGAACGCATCGAAGAGGAATACCAACTGGTGCTGTCGGATGTCGTCGCCAATGGAGAATCGGCCCTGGCGTTATTCGTAGCAGAACGACGTCGAGACGACTCTGTTGCCGAAGTCGAGTCCCCTCCGGAAGCCGAGGAAACAGCACTGGAAGACGGCGACAACGCCACAATCGAATCGATTGAATCTGACAACGAAGTTATTGAGGCAGAATCATCTACAGAAGAAGACGACTCGAACGATGCGCCGACAGACGATCCCGCTTACCAATTCGAAGAATTGCGCGACGAATTGGAATCACGAGTCAATCGCTTAAGGCGAAAACTCAAGACGATGGGCAACGTCAACACGGACAGCTTGTCTGATCTCGACGAATTGGAAACACGTTACAAACGACTCAGCGAACAATTGCAGGATTTGGAAGAAGCGAAAGCGACTTTGGAAGAAATCGTTCGCAAGATCAACGTCGAAAGCAAGCGTTTGTTCACCGAATCGTACGAGTCGATCCGCGTCCACTTTCAGGAATTGTTTCGCAAGTTGTTCGGAGGCGGCGAAGGAGACATTATTCTCGAAGACCCGAACGACGTCTTGGAATGTGGCATTGATATTGTCGCGAGACCGCCAGGCAAGGAACTGCGGAGCATTTCCTTGCTCAGTGGTGGCGAGAAGACAATGACAGCGGTCGCTTTGCTTTTGGCGATCTTCCGCAGCCGCCCAAGCCCCTTCTGTATCCTCGATGAAGTCGACGCGGCCCTTGACGAGGCCAATATCGAACGGTTCACAGCCGTTGTGAAAGATTTTCAAACGAAGACGCAGTTCATCATGATCACACACAGCAAACGATCGATGACAGTTGGCGACGTTTTATATGGTGTGACTATGGAGCAGTCAGGTGTCTCCAAGCGGATGTCTGTGAAGTTTGAAGATGTTAGCGAGAATGGAGAGTTTAAGATGAACGGCTCGTCGGCCGTTTCGAATGGCGAGGACACGGTCAGCGATGCCGCCTGAATGAAGAATCTGACACGCGGAATGTTCTCGACACCCGGGGCCAGCGTGTCAAACTTTTCTGATTAAATCGACGGGGCAATTTCACAGCCGCCGGATGCAGGACTCTTTCTGCGGAAGTGTCATCGCGAGCCAATTGAATTGCTGAGAAGTCGCGCGAAGGCGTCGATCGGGGCTGCGAAGAAGCAGGTAGTAATAACCTGTTAATCAATCGGAACTTGCGCTGCTCAATTCGGTATCAGCGTTGATGTCGTTCGATTCGCGTTGATGCGGCCAGCCGTCACTTCACGTACTGTTGTCAAAGATCCTAAAGTCCCTGCCCCACTTGGGTCGAAAAATAACTCAGACGGTTGACTTCAGAGAAAGCCTCTCTTGGGTCTTGTGAAAGAGTTTCCAACGAGGCATTGGAAGGAGTCGCGTGAGCCGTCGCCAGGGGGGTAAGAATGAATTGGGTTTCACCCGACAATCGAGCCGGTTGCGCACACGATTGCCTCTTATTCCGGCCTCCCGCCTTTGCACTGGCGCAGGAAGTTCCAGTGTGTCTTAAGTAAGACAATCCCTACAAAATCCCTTTGTGAGTTGCCGTCGTTCGGCACGCGATTACAGCGGAGTAGATCCGTTCGTAATCCACCAATACCCTGAGACTAGCCCCGACCCAAAAACACGGTGGTTCTCTACACGGACCCAACGGCTAGGAGAGCCAGCCATCGTAGTAGGGGGTGTAAATGCAAAGGCCTCGATTTGAGATCCTTGCATTTGCATTGAATACGAAATTGGAGAGCCCGCAATGAAGACGATCTTCACTACTGGTCAGGTAGCAAAGATCTGTAAGGTTGCCCCCCGCACAGTGAGCAAATGGTTCGATTCCGGCCGACTGAGAGGATATCGCATCCCCGGTTCTCAGGATCGTCGAATCCCGCGCGAACACCTCATCCGCTTCCTTAAGGAACATGGGATGCCGCTCGGTGAACTCGAAGACGAAGCCATGGGCAAGATTCTGCTCGTCGGAGCCGAAGCACCAATCCGTGCCAGCCTGAATGACTTAATGTCGAATGAAGATTTCAAAATTGAATTAGCCCAAAGCGGATTCGAAGCCGGCATTCAAGCCGAATCGCTTCATCCGGATTGCGTCGTCGTGGACTTCGCCATGGGGCGAGCCGACGCTTTGATGATTGCCCAAAACCTTCGCAAGAATACCGAGTACACCGAAACGGTGCTGGTCGGTCTTCTCAGCGACGAAGATAATGCGAGCGGGTTCGATCGCACCATCTTCAATGAAACTTTTCGCAAGCCTTTTGACGCGGCATTGTTAGCCGAACGGATTCGGACGCTCGTCGGGCGGAAGAAGCAACTCGCCTGATCAGGGTGATACATCGCAAAGGGATTTTGCGTATTCAAGCAAGAACTCGATCGGACTTTGGTCCGGTCGAGTTTTTTTATTGCATGTCAGTATGTTCGATGCTCCCCGCAAACGTCGTGGGCGCCTTGTTTCTCCACCCACGCCCGGCGTCGCGACCGCTTCGTGCAACTTTCTCTCCAACTCGTAGCGGCTGCAGTTCGTAATAAAGTCGGAATGCGGTCGTCGGTCGTTTTGAACAATCGGGCATCGCTTTCCACACACGATCGTGTGTGGAACGGCCTTGCGGTCGTCAGCAAACATCGCATAGAAGAACGTTGTTGCAGAGACCGAACGACGCACGCCGTTACGATTCCTCGCGTGAGACAGCGAGCAAGTTGCTCTTGTCCATATCCGCGAAGTACGATTCTTACTTATTCAATACGGTGTGAGCGCGCGCCAGAACGGTCACACGTTTTTAAGAATGCCATCAACGATGCATCTCGGTACTATGCGTTCTCTTGCAAAAGATGCGTGCTGGCCGACGGCGATTGCGCTAGTCGCGTTTGCTGCAACAGTGATGTCACTTGATCCGGCCGGCGAGTATCCAAACTTGGGAGAAGGGCCGGGACTGACAATCGACGAGACTTACAACTTCCGACATGGCGCCCTGCTGGTCCAAGCATTCCTCGATTACGGCTTCGGGTTTTTCCATTCCGAAACCGTACGCGAGTCGTTTGGTATTCTCCCCGATCATCCGCCGTTGGGCCGCTGGTGTCTCGGATGGAGCGATTGGATCGTACGACACAGTTTTCCCTCGGACGATTCGTCGATCGAGGTTTCGGCTGTGGGTGCGCGCGTGGCATCGGCAGCGGCATTCGGACTAGTGATTGCACTCGTCGGTTTCACCGCGACTCGCTGGTACGGTCGCTCGGCGGGAATCATATCGGCTATTGCGATCTTCGCCATGCCGCGGTTGTTTGGGCATGCGCATATTGCTTCGTTGGAATCGATTGCAAACGTGACCTATTTGGCAACGATTCTTGCCGTCGCTCATTTTTGGAATACCCGAGAGCCGCCGCGCGTATGGATCGCCGTCGCCACCGGCGTTTTGCTGGGGACCGCGCTTCTGACCAAAATGCAGGCGGTTTTTATTCCGGTTCCGATTGCCGTTTGGGCTCTCTGCCGCTGGAAGTCCCGCGCTATTCTTCCGATTGCAGCATTCGGCCTTACTGGCTGCTTGGTGTTTTTTATCGGTTGGCAGTGGATGTGGCTGGATCCCGTGCGCAACGTTGTTGGCTACTTCGAACGAGCAGTCGACCGGGCGGTAGTGAATGTCTGGTATTTCAATGAGCGAATCGCCGACAGGGACGTTCCCTGGCATTACCCATTCGTGATGTTCTTGGTGACGGTCCCGATCGGCTTGCATGCCTTGGCAATTATCGGAGTTGTCGATTCACTGCGAAGGGAGCGAGAACCATCGCGCTGGTTGTCGCTGGATAGCCTGGTTCTCGCCAGCCTTGCTTTCCCTTTGGTGATTTTCGCTGTTCCGGGAATTACGGTTTACGATGGCGTCCGCCTGTTTCTGATGTCTTTTCCCCTTTGGGCGATGTTCGCCGGACGAGGTGGGCAATGCGCGTACATTTGGTTAGCGCAGCGGATTCCCTCGCCTGCGGCTATCGGACTTATGGTCGGATTGTTGGCGACTCAATTCTACGGAGTGATTTCGCTGCATCCGTTTCAATTGAGTTATCACAACGTCTTGGTCGGAGGCTTGGCCGGCGCCGAACGGTTGGGCTTCGAACCGACCTATTGGAGTGATAGTTTAAACGGCACGTTTTTCGAGCGAGTTGTCGCCAATGTTCCACCCGGAAGCGCCATTCACGTCGTCCCGGTCATGCATGTGGGGCAGCTATCCGAGATGGAGGCGCAATCGCCGATTCTTCGCCGACATGGAGTACAACTGAAACCACTGACGAGTCTGGATCCGCAGCAGACGGAGTATGTAATGTTTTATTGGCGAAAGGCCGATTTGACTCCCGAACTGCGAGAGGGCACCGTTCCGGCAAAGTTGCTGGCCGAAATTCGCCGGGAGGGAGTGCAACTCGCCGCATTGTACGAGCTTTCGGACAAGGCAGCCCATTGAAGTTGGGACTCGTGCGACCGCGGTATTGCGTTCAACAGTGCTGACGCAATCCTCGATCGGGCCAAATCGGGAGGCAACATCGATCAGCCAGTGAATTTGGGAGTTTTTTGACGACGACTTGAATCGAGTCAATCGAGCAAGTTTCGGACCGTGTGAGCTGTTTAGGGGCCGCATGGCGTTTTCAAAAAAGGACTCTCTTGCGTGTCGTGTCCACGGGGTTGCCGGTCTGAGAAGGGACGTCTATATTTCACTACGAACACTTCGAAGATACTATGGCGTTTCCATCCCTAAGTCGAACCCTGACATAGGGAACAGACGAAATTCGGTGACTCGTGTTTGACTCATCGAAGTCGGAATTCGTAAGAGTTCCGACATCCAAATTGTAAGAATGTGACCCGTTAACAACTCCGCCTAACGATGGCCGATCCACTTCATGCCTGAACTCTCGCATTTTGATGAATCCGGCGGTAGCCGCATGGTGGACGTCGGAGATAAAGACGTCACTCATCGCGAGGCCCGTGCCGAAGGGTTCGTGGAGATGTTGCCGGAGACACTTCAATTAATTCAGGATCGCCAGATTGCGAAGGGGGATGTCTTCGAAGTTGCGCGGCTCGCCGGTATCATGGCGTCGAAGCGGACACCGGATTTGATACCGCTTTGCCATCCGATTGGGTTGGATGGGGTGACGATCGAAATTCAGCCGGTAGATGACAGCCGAATTCGAATTGAAGCGGCAGCGAGGATTGACGGCAAAACCGGTGTGGAGATGGAGGCACTCACCGCGGTTTGCGTGGCGGCATTGACCGTTTACGACATGTGTAAGTCTGTCGATCGTGGAATCACGATCGGCCCGGTCCGATTGATCGAAAAGTCGGGCGGAAAAAGCGGTCGTTATGTACGCACCGATTGATTGAGGAAGTTGAAGGCACACATCACATGAGCGAGGACATCGGTAGAAACGGACTGCTCGCACGCGTCGAGGAATTCATCGGCTGTGATTTGCACGAAGCCGATGAGATCTACCTTCGCGAGTTGGAAAGTGCGCACCCGTATGTCAGCGACATCCTCAAACATGTGACTCACTTTCGGGGCAAGCGATTGCGACCGATGCTGTTGCTGCTTTCCGCAGCGGCGACCGGGGACATCAACTCCAACCATAAGGTGTTGGGGGCCGTCGTCGAGATGATCCATACGGCAACGTTAGTGCATGACGATGTGCTGGACGAAGCGGCGACGCGCCGCCACGTGGCCACGGTCAATTCTCGATGGAACAACGAAACAAGTGTTTTGTTCGGGGACTATTTGTTCACACACGCGTTTCATCTGGCGAGCAGCCTGGAAAGCACGGTTGCTTGTCGTTTAATCGGTCGTGCGACAAACATCGTGTGTGAAGGGGAATTGGCACAAGTACACGAACGCGGCAACATCGATCTCACAGAAGACTCTTACCTGAAGATTATTGATTACAAAACGGCCGAGCTGTGTGCCGTGTGCTGCCGACTCGGAGCCTATTTTTCTAACGCCGATCCGGCGATTGTCGAATCGCTGGAATCGTATGGCCGATCTTTGGGCATGGCATTTCAGATCGCCGACGACCTGTTGGATATCCTGGGCAATGAAACAGAGACCGGCAAATCGTTGGGTACGGACTGGGAAAAACAGAAGCTGACCTTACCGCTGATCAGGCTCTTGTCGACCGCCGATGAGTCGGAACGGCCGCGCATTCGCGAGTTGCTGTCGCAACCGTCGCAGGAATCGTGGACGGCGCTTTCCGAAATGCTTGCCGGAAGCGACGCAATCGAATATTCCTATAATCGGGCGACGGGGTTTGCCGCTGATGCTTTGCGACATTTGGAATGCACTCCGATGTCGACGGCACGCCAACTCCTCGAGGAAATCGTTGAGTTCGCCGCACAAAGAACATTCTGAGGCCATGCCGCGGCGAAACCGCACAACGGAGAGACGACTTTGTTAGCCGGCCCGATTTTCACGCGCGAAGCACTCACGTCGCCGCGGCAATTGCGCCACTATTTGATCCGTTCGGGATACGTGGCTGCTTTGTTCGTGTTGATGTACACAGCCAGCCAGGCGACCTTCGGCTGGCAACAGGTGAGAAACATCGGCGATATTGCCCGATTCGGCAGCCTGGTCTTTCAGATGTTCTCGCTGGTGCAGTTACTGCTTGTCCTGTTTTTCGCGTTGTTGTTTGCCGCCGGCAACGTTGCGCAGGAGAAAGACCGCAAAACACTAATCCTACTGCTGATGACCGATTTGAGTGATCGGGAGTTGGTTCTTGGCAAGCTGTGTTCGAGCTTGCTGATCGTAGGCGTGTTGTTGATGGCATCGCTGCCGGTCTTTTGTATGGCCCATTTGCTCGGGGGGGTGACGCTGAATCAAATCGCGTGGTCATGGGGAATCTGCGCAACGACCGCCGTGGCTGCGGGAAGTTGGGGAACCTTCGTGGCCTATTGGCGCGACAAGACCTTTCAAACACTGGCGATTAGTGTTTTGGGAGTCGTAATTTTTATCGGCCTTTTGGAACTCGTTTCGGCACTGGGTGCGACATCCAATACGGCCCAGTATGTGGCCTTGTTGAATCCCTTTCGAGCGCTCCTGAATGTCCTGGCCCCCCTTTCGGATAAGGGATTGGGTCCGTCACTGCAACAGGCCGCTTTGACCAACGTCGCCGGGATGTTGGCGCTGGCTGTGCTGATCAACTTTGCAACCGTATTTCGCCTTCGGATTTGGAACCCTCCTCGTGCGATCTATCAGGCGGCGACCGAAACCGAGAAAGGTGATGCAGATCAAGCGGAAACCGCTGTGCGACGGGCCAAGACGCGCAATGTCTGGCATAACCCTGTCGTCTGGCGGGAAATTTGCACACGCGCGTACGGACGGAAAATCTTCGTCATTAAATTCGTTTACCTGGCGATTGCATTTTTCCTGTGGTGGGCCGTCGTGCGCAACGCCGACCAAGGCTCGCAGGTTCTCGGAATGGTATCTCCGGCGGGGTTTGTCTTTCTGGGACTCTCGCTGCTAAGCCTAGTCTTAATCAACGCCCAGGCCGTCACAGCTCTGACGAGCGAACGCGATGCGAAAACGCTGGAACTGCTGATGGTCACCGAGATTACTGCCAAGGAGTTCATCTTTGGCAAGATCGGTGGTGTCTACTACAACACCAAAGAACTGCTGCTCGTGCCTTTGCTGATCGCCGGATACCTTTTGGGAATCGGCGTGTTGAATGGGGAGCAGTTTGCCTACTTGTTCATCGGATTCCTGGCATTGACGATATTCGTATCAATGCTGGGTCTGCATTCAAGTTTGAGCTTCGAGAATTCTCGTTCGGCAATTGCCAATAGTCTGGGGACGATCTTCTTCCTGTTTATTGGTGTTTTCATCTTCATGATGCTGCTGGTCGAGGCCCGTTCGTCATTCTTCCTGCAGTTTCAAAGCTTTGTGTTGTTTATTGGAGTCGGCAGCATTGCGTTATACGCCTCGTTGACTCACAAGAATCCCTCAGTGGCGTTGACGATTGCGGCTGGTGCTCTTCCCTTTTTGACGTTTTATTCGATCACAGAGTTTCTGCTTGAGGGCACTTTGGGAGTCTGCTTTGCCATTTGCGTCGGATATGGATTTGCAACAGTGGCGATGCTGATACCGGCCATCAGCGAATTCGATGTTGCCCTGGGACGGACGACCATGGACCAGAATTGAGCGCGTATTTCCGGCACGGCCGGTTTCTTACAGCCGCAACCCAACGTTGATGCTTCTCGAAAGTTCTCGCGTCCTGCGCAAATTTCGATCGTTTAAGATACGGAGGCTGGCGCGACAGCCACCATGAGTGAACTGCTCGAATTGCACTCCATCGGGCTGCCTGAATCGGCGGCCATGTTGTGTTTGATTTTCGCGTCGGGATTCTTTTCATCCAGCGAAACCGCCATCTTCTATCTGTCGCATGACGAATTGCGCCGGTTTCGCATCGGTAAGCCGCGCGAGCGAGTGGTTGCGGCCCTATTAAGCGACGCCGATCGACTACTAACAGCAATCCTGTTCTGGAATCTGCTGATCAATCTCTCGTTCTTTTCCGTCAGCGTGGTTGTCACACGACGCCTCGGGCAGGCCGGCTATCCGACCGCGGCCGGTCTGTTTGGCATGACAAGTCTTCTGGCAATCATTCTGTTCGGAGAAGTCTTACCCAAAAGTATTGCCGTGGCCTTTCGCCAGTCGTTGGCTGTATTGGTCAGTTGGCCATTGGCATTGGCCGTTCGACTCGTCGATCCTTTGGCGCCATTTTTTCGCCGAGTGACTTGGATCATCCGTACGATGTTTTGGCCGAAAATTGCGTTCGAACCACACTTGGAAGCGGAAGATTTGGACCGTGCCATCGACGCCACCGAAATGAGTGCCGAAATCGTTCGGCAGGAACGTCAGGTCCTGCACAACATCTTGGACTTGTCGGAAATGACTGCGGAAGAAGTGATGCGTCCCCGTGGCTCGTATGGCATCTTGCCGAGACCAGTCAACCTGGATCAACTTCAAGGCATGACACGCTCGGCCGATTACGTGCTGATTCAGGAAGAGAACAGCGACGAGGTCGAAGCCGCCGTTGCGCTCGCCAGCTTTGCAACCATGCCGGACCAACATCTCGATGCTGCAGCCGAAGAAGTCGTGCACGTTCCCTGGTGCGCGAACTTGGCCTACATCCTGCAATTGATGCGAGAGAGATTCTGCAACATTGCCGTCATTGTCAACGAATACGGGGATGTGATCGGCATCGTCACCTATGAAGACATTATCGATACGTTTCTCGATCCGCAGCCAAGCCGGGCGAAACGTGTTTTGCAACGAGAGCCGGTCTTGGAAGTCGCTCCGGGCAAATATCACGTCGACGGAATCACAACGCTGCGCTACCTTTGCATGCGGCTGAATATCGACTACGACCCGGATTCCGAAAGCCTGGTAACACTCTCGGGAATGTTACAGGAAGAGTTTGAACAAATTCCGCAAATCGATGACGAATGCACCTGGCGTGGTTTTCGCATCAAGGTGATCGAAGTCGCCAAACGAGGGAAACTTCGGGCGATGGTTTCGCGCGAGGATGAGCCCGATCACCAAGTCTCGAAACTGACGAATTAGTGTTTGACATACGACGAATCAAACGATCGCCACCCTAAACTTTACTTTACAATCGCGAATTGAAAATGTCCGGCACCATTCTGCTACTTCTGGCAGCGATTCTGTTTCTGGTCGGCCTGAATTTGTCCGCGTTTTTTAGCGGTTCGGAAACCGGATTCTACCGCGTGAGCTTCCTACGTCTGAGCATCGACGCTCAGGCCGGCGACCGTGTGGCGGCCCGCATCCTTTGGTTCGCGAAGAACCCCAGCATGTTCGTCGCCACAACGCTCGTTGGGAACAACGTCGCCAATTACCTGACGACGGCCTCTATCGGTTTTGCGACCGGAGTTTTGTTTACCGCAGGCGCCGACTGGGCAGAAATCGCCGGAACACTTTTGGTATCACCTGTCGTTTTCGTGTTTGGGGAGTTGATGCCCAAAAGCTTATATTTCCGTGCACCATTGAAATTACTTCGTCGAGATTCTGCAAAATTCAAATTCTTTTTCTGGATCTTTTTGCCGGTCAGTTTCCCGTTGGTTTGGGTAACTCGCCTCATGGAAAAATTGCGTCAATCCGAAGCCCGGTCGTTCGATTCGGTCTTAGGCCGACAGCGGCTGGTGCAATTGGTCAGTGAAGGTCGGCAGCACGGCTTGCTGGCCCCTGTGCAAAGCCAATTGGTCCACGGGCTGCTACAAACTGCCGCACAGCAAATCTCCGACAGCGTGACCCCCGCACATCGTGTGTTTGGCGTCGACGATAAGTCTTCACGACGGCAGATCCTGGAATGCGCTCGGAAGTTTGGCGTGCCCCAAGTTTGTATCAAACAGGCCGGTACAGACGACGCTTGGTACGGATACATTCGAGTGGTCGATGCACGGACCAGCCGCAAGCCCGTACAATCGCTCGTTCAGAAAATGCCACGATTCGACACGGCAACCACCAAACTGGAAGCGTTGTTGGATCTGCAGAGGGCTGATGCATCGTTCGGAGTCGTTTATCACGACCAAACGCTCGTTGGAACGATCAGCGAAAGGGGCCTCGTCGAACAGCTATTTCGATCGTCAACGACCGACCAGTCCGGCACACTGTCGATTCGCAGGGGGCGCACTTAGGACTGTTTGAGAAATAACTGAGCGGAATGGCGCTAGCCACCGGTTCCTGGAGCCTTGAAAAGCCGACGGCTAGCGCCGTACCGCTCACAGATAAATCGGACACTTATTCGTCGAACGCTCCCTAGCTGCCGGAACTCCTCTTAGCAGTTATCGAGGTCAGACCATTTCAACTGCCCAACGCAGGCGATTCGTTCAAGGTACGGCGACGAATTGCTCGTTTTCGAACAATGCTTTCCAGACCTCGACTCCGCCGACAGCGTTCGTCATGATGACGATCGCTCGACCGGTGTCTGGGTTGAATCGGCAACAACAGCGAAACCCCGTACCATTCGAACCCGAATGCCAAACGAAGCTGCCGCGTTCTCGCTTCGTGATCACCCAACCGAGTCCCCTCCAATTTTCGGAGTCGTCCGTTGCCACCACGGGTGTCAGCATCTCGTTCCGTAGTCCCGCACTAATCGAGTGTGGCGTGCTACGATCGGCTCGCATGATTTCGATCAAAAACCGAGCGTAATCTGTGGGTGTTGTATACATCGAAAAGGCCGCGTTATCACGATCGAACGGCTTGCGGTCGCTTTTGACATTTCCATCCGAATCATGTCCGGCTGCGGCTAATGCATCGTATTCGCGATTCCAAACATAGCTCGTGTTGCGCATCTCCAAGGGCTGCAACAACACCCGTTGAATCCAAGGTTCCATACGCTCATCAAGCTGGTGCTCGACGACTTGCTGCAAGTACCAAAACCCTTCGCCCGAATAGCCGAACTTCGAACCCGGTTCAAATTTCACTGGAAGTTCGCCTCCCGCTCGCCAACCTCCTTTGCGCCAGTTTGGAAAACCGGTCGTATGCTGCAACACCATGCGAGCAGTAATCTTCTTGTGCAGCGGCTCATCGGACAAATAAGGTTGGTCGAGATACTTGACTAACGGCCGGTCGAGATCGAATTCTTCATGTTCGACCAGTTTCAAAACGGCGTAGCCAAAAACCGGCTTGCTCATCGAGCACGCTTCAAAAACGGTCGTTTCGGTGACCGGATCGTCCGAATCGGCGCTGGTCTTTCCAAAACCGGCGTGCCAGACGAGCTTCGACTCATCGACAACGGCCACCGAGGCGCCCGGCGTCTTATGCCGCTTCAGGAGTTCCGGCAACGTTTCGGTAATCTTGCCTTGAAGCGCGATAAGGTCATCAGCCACGGCATCGGGTACGAGTAGCGACGCCAGCACCATGGAGTAGAGTCCGCCGATCAGCATTCGTGACAACTTTCGCCCCTTTCCCAACTTGAAGCGTGCTGCGTGGAGTAACAGGCCCAATTTCGACGTGATGAGCGGCTCGGGCCGCATCGCGCATTGTACTTCGCAATCACAACAGAAACGAGGATTCCTCACCGGGCCGACGAGTCTCGAATTTGCCACTGTCCACTCGAGCCGATTTCGAATCAGTTGACAATCATCACATCCGATTTAGAATCAATGTTGCATTCCCGCTCGACCCACCTGCCATTCTACGCGGGCAAACCGAGTGGACACCGCCGGCAATTGGTTGCTTGCGCCGGATTTCTCAACACGGCAGCGGTAGTTCACGACGAAGGTTTCCCGGCCGCCGCTCGACGCGAAATTCCACCGGAGCATGGTCGAACCACGTCTCCGTTGGTGCGGCAGTTGAAGCAACCAGCAAGGCAAAGGCCGTTGGTTCGCAAACGGCAATTCCATCTCCGTTGCTGCAATTGAGAGTTGCGGATAATCGCGGTGATGACCAACGCGGGATGCCCCATGTTTTGAGTCACGACGAATCGAGGTTGGCCATGGCAAAGTCAAAAGACTTGTTCGACGACACGACAATGAGTTTTGGCGAGCACTTGGAAGTGCTGCGCGTGCATGTAGTCAAGGCATTGATCGGACTGACCATTGCCGTGCTCCTGGCTCTGCTGTTCGGCGATACCGTGGTGGCTATCATCCGTCGGCCTATTGATCGAGCATTGCAGAAACAGGGCCAACCGGTGCAGGATGACATCGGCGACTTCGACTTTTGGGGACAGATGAAATCAACCTTTGGATTCGGCGAAGACGACGAGACAGACGCTCCGCAAGATCCCGAACAGCCGTACAACGATACGATTGTCGTTCAATTGAAGGCCAGCGAGCTGGCCGGCGTACTACATGAGCTGGACCCTGAGAACTATCCCGAGCCGCCTGAACCTGACGGCGAGCAACTCGTGCCGATTTCGATTTCTGCTCCCGAGTTCGCCGTCTTCAACAAGACGGCCGACGATGCCAATAAACCAGTCACGCTCAATGTGCAGGAAGCGTTTTTGACCTATCTGAAGGTTTCGTTTATTGCCGGTTTAATCCTGGCCAGTCCCTGGGTCTTCTTTCAAATATGGCAATTCGTAGCGGCCGGGCTTTACCCGCACGAACGGCGATATGTGCATATTTATCTGCCGATGAGCCTCGGCTTGTTTGTGGGTGGGGCGGCTTTTTGCTTCACGATGGTGTTCCCGTTCGTCCTCGACTTCTTGCTCGGATTCAACAAGTGGTTGGGCGTTGACGCCAATATTCGATTATCGGAATGGGTCAGTTTTGCGATTTTGCTGCCGGTGATGTTCGGCGTTAGCTTTCAACTGCCGTTGGTGATGCTGTTCTTAGAGCGGATTTCGATATTTGACGTCGACGATTACCGTGAGAAACGCCGACTGGCTGTCTTGGTCATCGCCATCCTGTCGATGTTGCTGACTCCCGCTGACCCGATGAGCATGTTGCTTATGATGTTCCCGCTGTTGGGACTGTACGAGCTGGGGATTCTGCTGTGCGGCATGCGAAGGAAGTCTCACAGCCCATTCGACGAACCGGACGACTAGAAGTGGTCCCAAAACCCTCAGATGCGTCATACCGACACTTGTATTGAAGGTTCAAGAACAAGCACAACCGGGTTTTGGGACTGGTTCTAGAGCAATTTGCTCTTTCCTATGCCCGCGAGTTTCGCTTTTGACAGAGCACACGCTGTATTTCCGCGAGGCAGGACGGTTACAAGTTTACTAAAAACGCTACAACCGGCTTGCAGCCGAGTTAAGCAATCTCCATTTCCGTAAGGATTATTTCGAACAGCGGCATCCAAAGTTCGCTGTACCAATCCATTGCCGTTTCGAACCACGTGTATTCCTCGTACATCCAGATCAGCGGCGCGTAGAAAAACTCGAATTGTTCCTGCGGAAACTCGAATTGAAAATTCTCTGAAAGGGCAAACATCAAAATGCTGGCCGGGGGCGGGCTCAACAGGTATCCGACCGGCAGCAGAACCACCAGAACGACGATCACCACCGCTTTTGAGGACCGAGGTCTTTCTTCGAGTTTCATCTACGTGAAACCTCCCAAGCGGAAGACGCCCTTGTCGTCGACGAGTGCTCACACCAATCCGGCCACGCTCACGACTCAAATTATACGTCTTCCCAAAAGTCCGACTGACCAATTCCCCGATTTTCGGCGAATTGACTGTCGTCTAGGGACGCACGCGACTCAAACTGGGAAGGTCCAGCCCTTAGCCCCAGAACGTCCCGGGGATGACAAAGCGATCCCAAAGTTCGTCGTAATACTGCCGGACCGTTTCGAGGACTGGGATCGAACGGCACGTCGCATTCAGTGGCGCGTACAAAACGCGCATTTGGTCGTCGCCCGGCCCGCAGCCAAACAGGGAAAGCGTCTCCATGACCGGTTCGCTCAACGGGTAGCACAACAATAGGCAAAGCGCGATACCCAGCATCGGAGGCCCAAACGAACGTCGCGGATACTGAATGAGTTTCATCACCGCTCCTTTGAAACCAGATTTTTCAACCGTGGAGTCAGTCGTTGTGGATTCGACGAAGCCAGCCCCTTTTCGAGATGTTCTAAGGATCTAAACGTCTTATTTTCACCGCATTCAACAAACACCAGAACTTCACAAAGAGAATTGGCGACCCTTCCGGAGTGACGAGCAGCCGGTCGCGACATCAAAATCTGCTGGTTTCCCTGGCTCGTCATAGATTTACATCGACCGTTGCTTCAGCCGATGCACATCGATCTCAACCGGGTGGTCGGCCACATCACTTGAAAATTGAGATATACCGGCGATGCGCTGCGCGTGCCCAATAGCAGCCGGACAGCATCGTTATTGAATAATTCCTGTGTCGCTGCTAAATTTTACGATAGAGGCGCGACACGGAATCGGAAAAATCGTGTTGGCCAAGCGGTTTCCTCATCGGACTCCGCCCCGACATTGCCTGTAGGATTTCATGCTGGGGAATTGGCATGCAAAAACTGACCTTAAGGATTTCAGTATTCGCAGTCACGGCGTTGATCGCAGCACTGACTAACTCCAACATTAGTGCCGCCGACAACGATGAAGGCAGCACAACCGTCAGCATCGAGAGCCCCTCGGATCCGTTTGCAGTATCCGACTCCACCTCGACAGTAACGACCGTGGGAAGTGGTATTGATGACTCTGCCGAACGTGTGACTTCAACCCGAGTGCGGCGTCCAACGATTCGCAAAAGCTATCTGACAATGTCTCGGATGCTTCCTAGCCAATATCTCGGCGACCTCGCCCGTCTGAAGGCCGAAGTTCAGGACATGAACGACGCACGGCGGGCTGAAGAAGAGCGCTCACGACGGGCTCGCGCGTATTCCGTGCAATTCGAGCGACGACGTCGTCAAATGCGACCGGCGTTACGGCAATTGCTGGAATTTCGTTGATACAACGCCGTCATTGCTAGCACGGTATTCCTCATTCCCAGCTTCCATGGCCGATATGAAGCGAATTCGGACCCACTGCGGCGGTTTGCTGACGCGACGCTCAGAAATCGCTAACCCGATTTGCAAGATCTACAATGGCCGCTGCCGGCCGCGCATTCGGATTTGATGCCGCTCGTTTGCGTGAGCCGCCTTGGCTGGACCCGACTCGCAATGACAACTCGTCAGCACAAGGGTCAAGCATGCAGCCTAGGTCACCGGCCGATTGTGCCGACTCCGAGGCATTGCGGGACTACTTTTCAATAATCTCGTACCACAAAAGGCTTTTCGGCTCCTAAAGTCGGTTAATTCCGCTTGATCTCAATTCTCAATACTGTTAATAAACGCGTCCTCTCCACTTCCAAGTTCTTCTCAAACCTGAAGTAAGATGCTCACGCCTGCTTTGCGGCCTGCGCCGTAAAACAAAAACACTCGTGCGCTTCGACTTCGATCCCATCCAAAAACTTGTTTGACTCGTATACGGCGGACAACTCCGTACGCTGGGCCAGCGTACGTACGGTCAAACCTCGAACGTCGCCTTGTTCGAGTGGAAATCACGACTCACATTCTCGCCATTACGGCGCACGTCTCTATCTCCAAACACCTGTCTATTTCGAGACTCGATCCATGAAACGAGAAGCCCCGTTTCTTGTTGTAGCGGTGATTCTTGCCTGTTGTTTCGGAAATGTGTGTAGAGCGGACGGACTACCGCCCGTTCCGGTAGCGGCGGATGTCGACGACGCGATCAGCGCGCAGACAACAAACCATTATACCTACGATGATTCCGATGGATCGTACGACGATCGGCTTTCCGTATTGGAAAAAGCGTGGGCCGACATGCAGAAAGCCGAAAAGGAGAAAGAAGAGAAGGCTGCCAGCGAGCCGTCGCTCGATATCAGCGGCCGAATCCATCTCGACACGTGGTCGTTTCCCGATGACAGTCCCGGGATCCACTATTTTGAGAATCCGGCCACCGGCATCGATCCGGAAGACCGGATCTTTTTCCGCCGCATTCGACTGCGTTTCCAGGGCGACATTCTGGAAAACATGCTGTACCGGATGCAAATTGACTTCAACGCACCCGATGCGGGTGAAATGAAGGATATGTATATCGGCTTTACGGAACTGCCGTTTTTTCAACGAATTCTAATTGGTAATCAAAAGCGGCCTCTCGGTTTGGACCACCTCAACAGTAGTCGATACAACATTTTCATCGAGCGTCCCTTGGTCGTCGAAGCCTTTAACGAAGACGCTCGACGCGTGGGTGTCGCCGCGTACGGAGTTTCGGAAGACGAAGTCTACAACTGGCGGTGGGGTGCCTACGCGCTGGAAAACATGGTGAGAGACGGCAAAATCATTGGCGATGCCCGGCAATGGTCGTTGAACGCGCGACTGGCGAGCAGCCCCTGGTATGACGAAGCCTGTGGCGGCGTCGATTACTTCCATTGGGCCGTCGCGGGCATGTTCGCCAGGCCGGATGGCGATGCGAATCCGCTCGATACGAACAGAAACGAGGGACGTTTCCGCACACGTTCGGAACTCCGCTCTGACACGCGTTGGCTCAACACGGGACGTATTCCCGGGGCCCAATTCTACGAAATCCTGGGATTAGAATCGATTTTGAATCTCGGACCGTTTCAGGTAGTCGGTGAATATCAGGTCAACTGGATGCAACGCGATGACAAATCGGTCGGCACCGGACCCGATTTGTTCTTTCACGGGGCCTACATCTACTTCGCCTATATGCTTACCGGCGAGCATGTTCCCTATGACCGCAGAACGAGTACGATCGGACGCGTGAAGCCGTTCCGCAACTTCTTTGTAGGAGATTGCCCGGAATGTGGCGGAGAGCGGGAAGACGGCTGGGGAGCGTGGCAGATTGCTGCCCGCTATTCGTATCTCGACTTGACCGACAAAGACGTCATGGGCGGCATCAACCACAACCTCACGCTGGCATTGGTTTGGTACTTCAACCCATACGCGTCGATGCAATTCAATACGGTCTTTGGCGACATTCGGGACCGCTTCCCGGTCGCCGGCATGACCGACGGACATTTCACAGCGATCGGTACGCGGTTGCGGATCGATTTTTAACGCAACATTCTCGCCGAGTCGGTTGACGTGTCATAGCGTTACGAACGAGGTCAACGCCAGTTTCAATCGATGCAATTCCGTTTCGAGCATTGCGAATTGCTTGTCGCATTCGGCGACATCCACGCGGGCGGCGGTTTGCTCTAAGTCGCGGGCGACTTCGAAGGCACGCTCGGCACTCAGCAGTCCCATCGAGCCTTTCAATGTGTGCGCGATACGTTTGACTGTTTCGTAATCTGCCGCCACGAGAGCGTCGTGGATTTCTTCAACGAGCTTCGGAATACCGTCGAGGTGCATCTGAATCAATTCGATCAGCAAGTCCTCGTCGCCGCCCACCTGCTGCCGCGCCCTAACAGTGTTAAACACACAATCCTCGTAGGGACTGGTCTCTTGTGCGTTTTGTTCGGTTTCTTCGACTTCTGATTGTCCACGGGTGGATTCAATAATGGACAGCAAATCGTCGCGTGTCACCGGTTTGGAAATGTAGCTGTCCATGCCTGAAGCCAGGCAACGTTCCCGATCTTTCTGCATGGCGTGAGCGGTCATCGCAATAATGGGTGTCCGCCGACCCGTCTGGCGTTCGATGGCCCGAATGGCGGCTGTCGCGGCGAAACCATCCATACGCGGCATTTGAATGTCCATCAAAATCAAATCAACCGGCTGACTCTTGTAAAGCTCGACAGCTTCGCTGCCATCGTTGGCTACCGTCACTTGGTAACCCTGCTTCTCCAGTACTCTGACAGCATACCGCTGATTGATCACATGATCTTCGACTAACAGAACGCGACAGGTGGATGGTGCAGCAGGCGTATGAGAGGACTGCTGAATGCCCGAGTTCACAGGGCGTTTCGGTTCGATGTCGCCCGCAACCGGAAGCAGCGTTGTGAAATGGAAAGCACTGCCCTGGCCCGGTTCGCTCTCCAACCAAATTCTGCCTTCCATCAGTTCCACCAACTGGGCGGAAATCGCCAGCCCCAAACCGGTCCCTCCGAAGTTTCGAGTCGTCGAAGTATCGGCCTGGCTAAAGGATTCGAAGATCGATTCCTGTTTATCATGCGGAATGCCGATGCCCGTGTCGCATACCTGAAAGTGCACGAGCAATTGATCGCCGACCCGTTGTTCCTGCAAAACGTCGACCGTCACGGAACCTTCCGAGGTGAATTTGATCGCGTTCCCAACAAGATTGACAAGGATTTGACGCAGGCGGCGACCGTCCCCGATTAACGTATTCGGCATGTCATCGCGCACCCGCCAAACCAAACTGAGACCCTTCTGTCGTGCTCGAACCGATAATGTTTTCAATGTTTGGTCAAGCGTTTCGCGCAAGTGGAATTGTCCGATGTCGAGATCGAGCTTGCCCGCCTCGATTTTGGAAAAGTCGAGTATGTCGTTGATAATGTCCAACAGGCTGAACGCCGAATCTCGCACTGTTTCGAGGTAATCGCGTTGCTCGAAAGACAGATCGGTGTCGAGCACCAAATCGGCCATGCCGATAATTCCGTTCATCGGCGTACGGATTTCATGGCTCATATTGGCCAGGAATTCGCTTTTTGAACGGCTGGCTGCCTCGGCCGTCTCTTTGGCGTTTTTTAGTTCGGTTTCTGCAAGTTTGCGGGCAGTAACATCGGTCAGCGAGCCGGCCATGCGAGTCGCCCGCCCCTGCTCATCCCAAACCGCTTGGCCTCGAGCGCGAAACCAACGGTAATACCCCGATTTGCAGACGAGGCGGTATTCCACATCGTACGGAGCACGAAACTCCAAATGCTCGCGCAGCGAATTCAGAACGCGAGAACGATCCTCGGGATGCAACCTCGCTTCCCAGGCTTCGTATTTGTTTTCGAAATCGAAGTCGGCATATCCCAACAGCTCCTTGAATCGAGAAGAGAAATAGACCTCGTTGGTGGCGACATCCCAGTCCCATAGACCATCGTTCGAACCTGCCACCGCCAGTTCGAATCGTTCTTCGCTTTTTCGTAGCGCTTTCTCTGATTCCTTGCGGCGACTAATGTCCCGTACGATCCCTGTATATGTCGATTGTCCGCCGATTTCGACCTTGCTTATCGCCACTTCGATGGGAAACAACGTTCCGTCGCTGCGTCGGCCGATTGTTTCCGTGCCTGATCCAATCGCGCGGTGAATTCCGAATCTCAACAGATCATGAAGCATCGCTTCAGACTGTTCACAGTAAGGATCGGGCATGAGAATTCGAATGCTCTCACCAATTGCGTTCTCGGCCTGATAGCCAAACATCCGCTCCGCAGAACTGTTAAAGGCAATGATATGTCCCTGATGATCGACAGAGATGATGGCGTCGGCTGCGGCATCTAAGATGCCGTGGAATTGCGCTTCGTTCTTTTCGAGTTGGTCCTCAATGACCTTTCGGTTGGATTCGATGCGGTAGCTTTCGATCACGTGACCGCATGCGGAAAGCAATGGCTCTAACGATTCGGCGAGTTCCAAATCGTAGCCCTGTGGACGATTTGCTACACCGACCATACCGAGCAACTTTTCGCCCTTGTAAAACGGAAGCCCCATAAACGCTTTTAGAGGGGGGTGTCCGCTGGGTGTACCGTGGCTTCGCGAATCATGCATCGGGTCGTTGGCGATGACCGGCTTACCGCTGGTGAGAACGGCCCCGAATAACGTCCGCAGGTTTCGAAATTCCATTCCTGAAGGCGCATTCTTTTCGTAAAAGTCACGCGTCTCTTGGTCCCACGCAATATTTGTGATGGCATGAGTTTTCAAGTAGGGAGACTCTTCGGAGTCGTAGAATGCCTCGCCGATAAAGCCGAATTCGCTCTCGCTGATCTTAAGCAGGGCCGACAGAAGCCGTTCAAATAACTCGCCGGGATGATCAATCGAAATATGCAGTGACTGGGCCGAAGTAATCGCTTCTAACAATTCATTCGATCGCCTGAGATCCCATTCGGCTTGCTTGAGGCATGTCACGTCTCGAGCGACGGCATAAATGAGACCGGCTTGCGGTTCGGGGCTCGCGCTCCACGAAAACACGCGGTACGACCCGTCGGCGCATCGATAGCGATTTTCAAAGTTCGCGGTTCGAAAACCCTGTTCGAGGTGGACCAACTCGGCCAAAGTCGCTGCGCGATCATTCGGATGAATGAATTCGGTGAACGGCTTCGATGTAAGCTCCTCCTCCGAATATCCCAGTGTCAGCCGGAATGCCGGATTGACGCGCAGCAGATATCCATCAACGCTTGCAATGCACATCATATCTGGCGACAGCTCGAACAATTGATGGTAGTCGAGATTGATGACGGCTTCGTTGCTCACATGATTGGTCATAAGAAACGGAATCCTTCGCAGGCGCACGGCCATGGGCTTCACCGGACCGAATCTGGTCCACCATTTCAGTTTTCGGAAAACTGCCTGCTTCGCGCTTAACCGCTGACGTCACAGGGCATTGGAATGACCGAGACGCCTCCGAATCGGCCGAATGTGTCGTTGGTTACAGAGGTTTATCCGCCTGCTGCCCTTCGGACCAAAGGCGGTCGCCGGGCAAGCTGACGAAAGCTCATGCCAGCCGCAGGACCCCGAATCCCGCCAGGATGCACTCAATCGTTATTGTCGGTCTATTTTCGGTGGACAACTGCGTATCGCAGCTGCAGCGCGATGTCGTACCGCTGGCTCCATTTGGATGTGGCCACCCCGGTCAAAGGCATCACGTCCGCAGTCTTCAGCAAGATCTTTACACCGTTTTCCAACCAGCGACTATCTGAGGCGCAAGGAAATTTGCGGTCACCCCAATCGTTCTCTGATACAATTCCGCTGTGTTCTGCGGCGAATTCCAAAACCCTCCCCGAAAAGGAATGCATCGATGAATCGCAAACAAGCATCCGACTTTGATCAAGAACTTTTGGACTTGTACGACGACTATGCTCACAATCGCATCACTCGCCGGGACTTTCTCGATCGGGCTGCCAAGTTTGCCACCGGTGGAATGACGGCAGCCGCGCTTCTCGCCAGCCTCAGTCCCGAATATGCCTGGGCGCAGCAAGTCGCCAAGGATGACCCGAGTATCAAAACCGACTACGTGGAATACGATTCGCCCAAGGGCGCCGGCAAGATGAAAGCCTATGTGGCTCGGCCCGCCGATTCTTCCGGAAAACTGCCCACGGTATTGGTCATTCACGAGAACCGAGGCTTGAATCCCTACATCGAAGATGTGGTCCGCCGACTGGGGGCGGCCGGCTTTTTGGCGTTGGGGCCCGATGCACTCACGCCGCTGGGTGGATATCCCGGCAACGACGACGAAGGCCGGGCGATGCAACGCAAACGCGATGCGGCAAAGATGACCGAGGATTTCATCGCAGCGGCTCAATTCCTCAAGTCGCACGATGCGTCCACGGGTAAAGTCGGCGTGGTCGGCTTTTGTTTCGGTGGCGGAATGACAAACACGCTTGCTGTGCGTATCCCCGATGTCGTGACAGCAGCAGTTCCGTTTTATGGCAGTCAACCAGCAACCGATGACGTACCCAAGATCAAAGCTCCGCTGTTGCTGCATTATGCGGAATTGGACCGCCGCATTAATGCCGGATGGCCGGCGTACGAGGAGGCACTCAAAGCCGCGGGTGCCAAATACACAGCCCATATGTACGAGGGGGCGAACCACGGCTTTCACAACGACACCACGCCGCGCTACGACGAACAGGCCGCGAAACTGGCTTGGGAACGGACACTGGAGTTTTTCAACGCGAATCTGAGCTGACAAAGTTCCGTTGCTCAGCCCCCCCGGCGACAGACCCAGGAAGGGGATGGGGGGCGCAGTCTCGAGCCTGTGGCCCAGGTTTTCTCTGCATTTTTGCAATTCTTGTGAAAGGATTCCGGCCACCTTACGTGTAAACAGCAGGAGAGCAATGCTGTTGAATCAAACCCCGGAAACGCGTGACAGCTTATTGCTGCGGCTGGCGGATCCGGCCGATCACGAGGCGTGGTCCCGGTTTACCGAGATCTACCGGCCGCTGGTCTATCGGGTTGCGCGCCGGCATGGATTGCAGGACGCTGACGCGCAAGATTTGGTGCAAAAGGTTTTTGTTTCGGTAGCGGGAGCCGTCGACCAATGGAGTGCACAACCGAAACGAGCAAAGTTCCGCACATGGCTGCATACCGTGGCCCGCAACGCTGTCGTCGACCATTTGCGGGCCCGCAAGGCCGACGCCTCAGCCGGGGGAACGACGGCGAATTTTCAGTTGCAGCAACTGTCAGACAACCCGGTGAATTCCGAGGAAGTGGATCAAGAGTATCAACGAGAATTGTTTCGCTGGGCCGCCAAAAACGTTCAGCCCGAATTCGAAGAACGAACATGGTTGGCATTTTGGCGGACAGCGGTCGAGCATTCCGCGATTCCGGTCGTTGCCGAGGAAATGGGGATGACAACAGGGGCCGTCTACATCGCGAGAAGTCGTGTTATGCAACGGCTCCGCGAGACGGTGACCAAGTATCAAGACAAATCTGATGATGATCAGAATTAATTAACCATGACGATCGATTCCCACAACTGCGACGAATCGCGAATCACTCGCTTCCTGCGTCACAACTTGCCGGAAGCCGAGGTGCAGGCATTAACCGACCATGTCGAAACCTGCCCCGCCTGCGCCGCGAAACTGGAGACGGAAACAGCCGGCGACCTCTGGTGGCAGTCTGCCAACGAATTCCTGACCGACGGACCCTACGAATTGGAGCCGCTATCCGGTCAAACGGCTGCGTTCGACGAACCGGCACAGAACCCGGTTGTTCAACATGTCCTCTCACACCTGTCACCGACCGATGACCCGCGCATGCTGGGACGATTTGGTAGCTACGAAGTTGTCGGCGTGGTGGGTTCGGGGGGCATGGGTGTCGTGCTGAAAGGCTTCGACGCCGCCCTCGACCGATACGTGGCGATCAAAACGCTCAGCCCGATGCTGGCAGCGAGCGGATCGGCCCGACAACGATTCTCCCGAGAAGCCCGAGCAGCCGCCGCGGTCGTCCATGACAACGTCAGTGAGATTTATGGTGTGGCCGAGGCCAACGGACTACCTTACTTGGTGATGCCCTATGTGCGCGGCGCGTCGCTGCAAAAGCGCATCGATGAAGCCGGCCCGCTAACGCTAGTTGAAATTCTCAGGATCGGCATGCAGACGGCGGCCGGTTTGGCGGCGGCACACGCCCAAGGATTGGTCCACCGCGACATCAAGCCTGCGAATATTCTCCTCTCAGAAGGTGTCGAACGGGTCCAGATCACCGACTTCGGTTTGGCCCGTGCCGCCGACGATGCCAGCTTGACTAAAACAGGTGTCATCGCCGGAACACCACAGTACATGTCACCCGAACAGGCGCGAGGCGACGGCGTCGACTATCGCAGCGACTTGTTCAGTTTGGGCAGCATGCTGTATGCCATGTGCACGGGGCGACCGCCGTTTCGCGCCGAGACGACCTACGGAATATTGCGACGCATTACCGACGAACAACCGCGCTCGATTCGCGAAGTCAATCCGGAAATCCCACTGTGGCTTTGCTGCATTGTTGCGAAACTGCACGCCAAATCGCCGGAAGATCGATACGAGTCGGCTGCGGAAGTTTCTGAAACACTCAGCCAATGCCTGGCTCACGTGCAGCAACCCGAACACCAACGACTGCCGCCGAGCGTTATCGCACTCGAACGACAGGCACGCCGTGACGCGGCTTCGGATTCGGCGGCCGGATCGCCAGGGAACCGGCGACTCATCTGGGTTGGCGGAGCCGCGTTGATTCTGGCAGCGATCGGGGTATTCCTATTCACGGGAGAGCCCGATCCAACCGTGCCAACAGGTGGATCAAAATCGGCGTCCACAACACCTGACGTTGACTCGCCGCTGAGCGATTCTGAAACAGTATCGAATGATGCATTCAGTAGCGCCGTTCACTTCGACTCGGTAACAGACTGGGACAGCGCCGACAATGATATCCAAGAGCTGACTCAACAGGCGGATGAGTTCTCAACGCGCGTCGAACGTTTATGGGACGACCTGCCGACGCCGACACCTACGCCGCCCACGACTTCAAATCACACCTCCCAAACTCCGAACGGAGAGAACAAATGACGACCCGCTTAACTGTCGGACTGTCTGTGGCATTTGCGATTCTGACGACATTTCAAGCGACCGATGCCCAAGTTACCGGTGGCACCGATGCCCGAGTTACCGGCGGGGCAGTGTCAAGTTTTGGGCAGCAGGAGCCGCTCCCCGATTTCGGAACCATCCACATCACGCCTGAAGGAAGCATTGTGCGGGTCAACGGCATTCTTCAAGGGGGCAGCGCCCCGAATATTGGAGACTATGTCGGCCTCTATCAAATTCGGGCCGTTCCAAACCCAGACGCGAAACCGGCGATCCGCATGGCGCTCGGCCGAGTCGAACAAGTCTATTCCCGGCAAGATCAGAAGATTGATTTCTCGCTGTTGATGAAAAACGAGGCAGCGCGGAGCGTGGCCAAACTTGATTCTGAGGCGGTGCATGTCAAAGTTGCAGCGCCGTTTCAAGCCGTGCTGTTGCTCATTCGTGCGGACTGGTCAGCCGTCGATGATGCGGAACAGGTTGAGTCGAGTTTGCGAAAGGCGCTAAAAGGTGCATCGGTCCCTAGAGATTTGCTCGACAAGCTGCCTGCCTCCGGCCCGGAAATCTTGTTTCCAACCGAAATGGTTTCTTTGTACGAAATGCAGCACTTTCAGGATTTGATGTTCTGGTTGGAAGCCACGCAACTAGTGGAGTCACTCGAGAACTTTCCACCAGCGACTTTGACACAGCGTTCGACGCCAACATCGGGATTCGCAGGAGCGATTGGAACTCGACGAGGGGGTCGCGGTGGATTCACTCGACAGTATGACACGACGATGTCGAAACCTTACCAATGGTTGCACTCGACCGGCGGCGACGACGCCGCAGGTGATACAACAACCGGAACAGTGCCGCGGCCATTTGTCACCCGACGAACAGCTTACAATTGGTCCATCAGCGAAGTTCAGAAGATCTCTGAGCGTGTTTTCACTTTTGTGCGCACCACGGGCATTATGGAGCATGCCCGAGGCCAGCCCACAAAACTGCATCAAGAGTTAGACAAGACCTACTTTGAATGCACGATCCCGAACAACCATGTGGCAGTAACACATGCGTTTCCGCACCAATACGAAGCACACCTGCGTAAGGCGGCGAGCGAGCGAGGCTTCATTCCGTTGATCGTTTCAGTTCCAACCAGCCTGGCCGAGGTCAAATCTAACGAAGATGGGAAACTTCATCTCCCCAAAATAATTCAGACATTGACGAAGAACGGTAACAACTTCAATTCCACCGTCACTCCCCCACCAGAACGTGTCCCCATGCTAGGCGACATCCCTCCGGTGGGTGTTGGCAACTCAGGCTTGTTGGGCGTTAGCGACTTTCCGAAACGTGCCAACAAGGCGGCAAGCGGCGAAGTACCAGCTGGCTTGCCCGGCTTTGACCCAGCGACATCCAATGCGCCGTACGAAACACGACTCTTTCGGCTGAAGACAACTCAGGCGAAAGCGATCGAGTCGTTGGTCAAACAATTGTTTCGGGATGAGATCACAATTGGGGCTGAGGAAGCCTCGAATTCGCTCCTTGTTCGCGGCACGAATAAGCAGCTTGCCGAACTCGAAAAACTTGTGGAAATGGTTGACGGTAAACCGGAACAGCCTGAAGCAACAGCAATGGATGCCGGGAACTCGATCGGACATTCCGACCCAACATACTCCTTCTACTACGGATTTTCGGGCAGACCAAAGTATGCGAATGAATCGACGCTGACCGAATCGCCCAACGATCTGCGGCAGATGTACGCCGATGCGGAAACAAAGGCGAAACAAATCGCGGCTCG
>JANQRQ010000036.1 GCA_028284485.1 Planctomycetaceae bacterium
GATCAAGTTTCCTCTCCTGTTTGTTCGCATCTATTAGGGGCACAGCGGTGTTTAGCTCCCGGCTTTCGATGAAATCACTGGCGATTGTGTGTCGCGCGATGGGCACAATGCTGCAGTCGGGCGTCGCGCTGCCAAAATGTCTCGATTTGGCGGCCGGCAAGTCGAGCGATTCCAAGACTCGCGTCGCGTTTCAACAAATCGCTGAAGATGTGCGCAATGGCAGCGACCTTGCTGGTGCCATGCGTCAACAAGGCAAGCGCTTTCCCGATCTGATGGTCGAAATGGTCGAAATGGCCGAGCAAACCGGCTATTTGGCTGAAGTCTTTGGCGACCTCGCCAACCATTACGACAGCAATATCAAACTGCGTCGCGACTTTCTTTCGGCGATTGCGTGGCCGGCGTTTCAGTTTATTGCTGCCGTTGGTGTCATTGCGATCTTGATTCTAATACTTGGGTTGATCGCCGATTCGACCGGTCGCGCGCCGATGGATTTTCTCGGCCTCGGTTTGGCTGGGCCCAGCGGTGCCATTATTTGGATGTGCATGACGTACGGCAGCGTAGCCGCTTTGATCGGCGGATATTTTGTCGCCGCGCGAATGTTCGAGGCGAAGCGTTTTCTCGATCCGCTATTGATGAAGATTCCAGTCGTGGGTGGCTGCATGCAATCGTTTGGAATCGCCCGATTCTCCTGGGCATATTATTTGACGCAACAGTCGGGCATGCTGGTGACACGTAGTATCGAAGCGAGTTTGCGCGCTACGGCCAACGGGGCGTTTATGAACGCCAGCCCACAAGTCTGTGCAATGTTGGAAGCGGGTGAGGATCTTTCTACCGCGCTACGGGCGTCCGGGCTATTTCCCGAAGACTTTCTGCACATGGTGATGGTTGGGGAAAGTTCCGGAACAGTTCCCGAAGCATTGCACCGCTTGAGCCCGCAATTCGAAGAGCAAGCCCGCCGCAGCATGCGGAGGCTGGCAGTCACGATGGGCTGGGTCGTCTGGTCTTTGGTCGCTGCCTTTATCGTTGTGTTGATCTTCCGCGTGTTGCTGACATATGTTGGCATGCTGAACTCGGCTCTCGACGATGCGATGCAATGATTCTCGCGACCGATTCCCGATGTCTTAATTGTGTTGGTCATGGGGGCGCGATCGCAGCTGCTGCCTTGAATGGGTCTGAAGTTGTCTGCTTTTGAATTTCATCTCGATCACACCGACAGTGGCAGCGGCGCGCGGATTGGACGGTGGGTCACCCCGCATGGCGTTGTCGAGACTCCGGCATTCATGCCTGTAGGTACGCTGGCTGCCGTAAAGGGCCTTACAACCGATCAATTGCGGGAAGTCGGCGTACAGATGGTATTGGCCAACACCTACCATTTGGCATTGCGGCCCGGCGCCGATGTCGTGGCCGAGTTGGGAGGGCTCCATCGATTCATGAATTGGGACGGGCCGATTCTGACCGACAGCGGCGGTTTTCAGGTCTTCAGCTTGGCTCGGTTGATGACTTTGGACGACAACCATGTCGAGTTCCGGTCGCATGTTGATGGAAGTCGGTTTCGCCTGTCCCCGGAAGATGCCATCGAAATTCAGCAGAAGCTGGGCGCCGATTGCATTATGTGCCTCGACGAATGTCCGGCCCATGACGTTGCCGAGGAACGACTCGTCGAAGCCGTCGAGAGGACGACCCGATGGGCGGCTCGCTGCCGGGAGGCCCACCAGCGGAGCGATCAGGCGCTGTTTGGCATCGTCCAAGGTGCAACCAACCGCAAATTACGAGAAAAATCAGCCGCTGAAATTGTGGACCTCGATTTTCCGGGTAATGCGATCGGTGGGCTCAGTGTCGGGGAATCGCCCGAAGCCATGTACGAAGCACTCGACTGGACTGTGCCGTTGCTGCCCGAGGATCGGCCGAGGTACTTGATGGGGGTCGGGCGACCGCAGGATCTCGTGGAAGGCATCCTGCGGGGGATTGACTTGTTTGATTGCGTCATGCCGACCCGCAACGGCCGCAATGCGATGGCGTTTACGAGTTCGGGGCCAATTCGGCTGCGAAATCAGAGCCACCAGCGGGACGAGCGACCACTGGATTCCCAGTGCGAGTGCCCCGTTTGCCGAGCCTACAGCCGAGCCTATTTGCGGCATTTATTCATGGCTCGGGAGATGTTAGGGCCGATTTTGGTCTCCTGGCACAATATCGCGTTTTACCAGTCGCTGTTGCGAAAACTGCGTGAGGCGATCCGCGAAGATCGGGCGGCAGAGTTTCGGGCTGTTCACCTTGCCCGTTGGGATACATCTGTCTAAGATACCCGCTGCTCGATTGGGCAGTCAGGGCGCTGTGCGCGAGCATCCCAAGTCATGGGTAGCAAAGCGGTTGGAATTCATCGTTCGAACGCGAGTCGGCGTCTGGAAAAACCGGCTCGTCTGGTACGAACCTCGATCTTGCCCATGGAATTATCGCAGGACATTCGGACTCAAAGGTACACCGGGAATTGAGCGACATTTTTCTGAGTAGATTTCTACAACACAGTTCCTGGTTTTCAGCAGTGACGCTGGCATTTCAGGATGCGCCGGCAAACCAAGACCCGCCGCCGTTTTACATTCAGTTCTTACCGCTGATTGTTATCGGGTTTTTGTTCTATTTCATCTTGATTCGGGGTCCGCGGCGGGAGCAGCAAAAACGCGATGATCTGCTGAAATCATTGAAGAAGAATGACCGCGTCGTCACAATCGGCGGGATTATCGGCACGGTCGCGAATGTCTCGGCGGATGGTAAGGAAATCACGCTCAAGGTCGACGACAACTCGCGGATCAAATTTCTGCGAAGCAGTATCCAGCAGGTCACGAACGGAAACGAATCGGAAGAATCAGCAAAAAAAACATAGAGGTCGGCGAGATTCAGGCTTTCAGCCGTCACGTTTCTGACATAGCCGGCTCGATCGCACGGACGCGGAGCAGCGTAGGACCCTGCAGAACCATAACTTCCAACCCAGAGATTAATGGTTGGCGGTTGCCCTTTACGGCGGTTCAGTATTTGCCTCATTT